>NZ_PCYR01000129.1:0-410 GCF_002553805.1 Lactobacillus sp. UMNPBX19 | reverse complement strand
GATTTTATTTTTGCACATCATCCAATGATGTTTCATCCCGCCAAAAATTTGGACCTGTCAGTGCCACAAAATGCCATGTATGCCAAGTTGATTAAGCATGACATTGTCGTTTATGCAGCGCATACTAATTTGGATGCAGCTGCTAATGGTATGAATGATTGGTTAGCTGCAGCATTACAACTTAATAATGTGCAACCATTAATACCAAATGCTGATGGTCAAACTGGACTTGGCAGAATTGGACAGTTAACCAAGCCCCAAACAGTTAAAGAATTTGCAACTTTTGTGCGTGATTTATTTCAGGTTAAAGCTGTGCGGGTTATTGCAAATGATTTGCAACGACCAATTCAACATATTGCTGTTTTAGGTGGTGACGGTGGGGATGACTATCCAACGGCAATCGCTGCTGG
>NZ_PCYR01000128.1:0-411 GCF_002553805.1 Lactobacillus sp. UMNPBX19 | reverse complement strand
GCTGGTTCATTGATTGGAATTGCTCGTTCTGGTGGATTCTTGGTAAACAACGAATTACCACGTGCTGGTAAAGCATTGATGGCCGACGCCATTGGTATGTTGGGTGGTTCACTTTTGGGAACATCACCAACAACAGCTTATGTTGAATCATCAACAGGAATTGCTATTGGTGGTCGTACAGGATTGACATCATTCTTCACAGGAATCTTCTTGTTGTTGTCATTGTTTTTCTCACCATTGCTAGTAGTTGTGACATCTAATGTGACTGCACCAGCATTGATTATTGTTGGAATTTTGATGGCTAGTAATTTGTCAGCAATTGATTGGAATGACTTCCCAGTTGCTGCAGCATCATTCCTAACTATTTTGGGTATGCCATTGTCATATTCAATTTCTGATGGTATCGCCTTA
>NZ_PCYR01000127.1:0-411 GCF_002553805.1 Lactobacillus sp. UMNPBX19 | reverse complement strand
AACCAAACATCTTTGACAAATCTGACAATTGTTCTGAATCGATGTCAAATGATAGCACAGTGTGGTGTCCACCACCAAGTGTCAACCAACCAACTGATCCATCACGCAAACCTTGCTTTGGTGTCCACAATTGCTTAGCAACTGGTAGCAATGGCATTTCTGCTTCAGGCTTGTTACCACGTACATCATATGACATCAACTTGAACTCATCACCATAGTCTGCAAGGGTTGCGTCAACCGCGTCACCTTCCATACCAGTGAATACCAAACGTGCAGGATCAGCCTTGTCACCGATGTCCAATGGGTGAACTTCAACACGTGGCTTGTCTGAAGCGATTGTTGGGTCAACTTCAAGCATGTGTGATCCAAGGATAGCTTCATGTCCCTTACGCAAATCAAGCGTGTAGTCTT
>NZ_PCYR01000126.1:0-412 GCF_002553805.1 Lactobacillus sp. UMNPBX19 | reverse complement strand
GTTTCGGGGTTATTACCTAATTGGTCGTTGCAAGATATTCATGATGAATCAGGTTTGATACCACATGACGGCGCCATGTTTTTGGAGCGTGAGGATAAAGACGGTAACACGGAAAATATGGCATTCATGGCAGAGAGTCCATTTCAACGTGAACATTGGCGCTTAGACTTTAACCCTGCTAATTTGACGGCAGATGAAACGGCGGTGCTGGGGCGTGTGATTGATAATATGGAGCACGCACATTTTACCCGCTTAGATATTGCTTTTGATGTCTTTAATGACGATTTAGCCATGAAGTATCGGATTTATCGCTTTAACACCCGAGAAGATGTGATTGAGACGATTAAAGGACGTAATAAGAGTGTGGAAACTATGTATTGGGGCGCTCGTAAATCCGACCAACAAATCAGGT
>NZ_PCYR01000125.1:0-413 GCF_002553805.1 Lactobacillus sp. UMNPBX19 | reverse complement strand
CTACTTTCTCTAATTTAAGTTGGTTTTTATCGTATGCCTTAAAGAATGGCCAATAAATCACCATCGAAATCAAAATATTCACTATACATAAGACGATTGCTCGCCAGTCAAATCCGGTCGCCATCCACGCTCCGATCGGGCCTGGTAACGTCCACGGTGCCACTGCGGTCGTGTACGCGACCATGTGCAATTTCATCGCTAGATAGGTAACCGCCGCCATTGCAGTTGGCGCAAGTACGAACGGCACCGCAAAGTAAGGGTTCATAATGATGGGAATCCCAAAAATCAGCGGTTCATTAATGTTGAAAATGGCCGGAATGATGGTGACCGCCCCCATCGTTTTACTAAACTTGGCCTTACTGAAAAATGCCAGTAGAATCGCTAAGGAAAGGGTGGCTCCGGCTCCACCAACC
>NZ_PCYR01000124.1:0-414 GCF_002553805.1 Lactobacillus sp. UMNPBX19 | reverse complement strand
GATGTTCACATTAATGAATATGCAGGATTGCTACAACAGGTTTATCAGAAAGTGGCCGATTTGCGAGCAATGTCAGTAACACAACTAGAAGCGCAAATCGAAAAAAATTGGCAACATCTGTTTAGTTAGGTACTACGGTTGTCTAGATGCTGGGGAATAACTAGCCGTTATAAACTGAAAGAAGTTGGGACAAAATAAAATGTCCCAACTTCTTTTTGCTAAAAATATCTTAATTAAGAGCATGTCAGTTTGATAGCATAAACGCGCTCCAAAAGTCTGAAGCCATACTGTAACACTCCCTAGTTAAAAGGTGTTGACACAGGAGAGTAGAGCTTTTCTAAGGCGCCATCACCATTTAATGAATTAAAGTATGTTTCAAAGGCTGCCCAACGATGTGGATACATGGTTTGGATA
>NZ_PCYR01000123.1:0-415 GCF_002553805.1 Lactobacillus sp. UMNPBX19 | reverse complement strand
GCTCTGCGTTCTCTACGTGAAAGTATTCTTTGAGCGTGGGCGAGCTTTTTCTTGGCTCTGCGATAAAACCTTGGATTAGCTACCATTGCACCGTTAGAATCCGTCAAGAAATTATCCAAGTTAAGATCAATGCCGATCTGCTTTTGTGTTTTAGTATAGTCTTTGACAAAGGCAATATCACTTCCCAGCTGTAAAGAAAGATAAAACTGATCGTCTGCCGTTTTCTTAATTGAAGCAGTGCCGATTCGAGTAGGAATACGGTCAAGCAGGCGCTTTTTAATCAGCTTGCGCAATCCTACAATTCTCACTGTTCCTAGTTTAGGAAGCTTAACATGCTTGGCGTCAATAAATCTAACCGTTCCATTATCAAGATAGGCTTCGTTTTGCTTTATGTACTGACAGTTAGTCTGATATG
>NZ_PCYR01000122.1:0-415 GCF_002553805.1 Lactobacillus sp. UMNPBX19 | reverse complement strand
GCTCTGCGTTCTCTACGTGAAAGTATTCTTTGAGCGTGGGCGAGCTTTTTCTTGGTTCTACGGTAGAATCTTGGGTTAGCTACCACTGCACCATTAGAATCAGTCAAGAAGTTATCCAAGTTAAGATCAATGCCGACCTGTTTGTTGGTCTTAGCGTAGTTTTTGGCAAAGGCACTATCGCTTCCAAGCTGTAAAGAAAGATAAAACTGATCGTCTGCCGTTTTCTTAATTGAGGCAGTACCGATTCGAGTAGGAATACGGTTAAACAAACGCTTTTTAATCAGCTTGCGCAATCCAGCAATTCTCACTATTCCCAGTTTAGGAAGCTTAACATGCTTAGCGTCAATAAATCTAACCGTGCCATTATCAAGATAGGCTTCGTTTTGCTTTATGTACTGACAGTTAGTCTGATATG
>NZ_PCYR01000121.1:0-418 GCF_002553805.1 Lactobacillus sp. UMNPBX19 | reverse complement strand
GATTAATTTGGGTAACGTTGATAATAATAGGTCACGACCCAATAGACTCAACTTGTCAAATAATGTCCCCGTATTGTCCTCAGATAAAATTGGTAATTCTTTCTGGGCAATTATATCCCCAGCATCCATTTCTTTAACCATGTACATAATTGTGACGCCTGTTTTTTCATCACCGTTTAAAACAGCATAATGAATGGGTGCCCCACCACGATATTTAGGTAATAATGATGCATGGACATTAATCGCACCCATTTTAGCTGCAGCTAATAATTTAGTTGGTAAAAATTGGCCATAAGCGGCTGTAATAATGAAATCTGGTGCCAATGAAATAATTTGCTTCATTTCATCAGATCCTGACAACTTATTTGGTTGTAATAATGGGATATTTGCCTTAACTGCAACTTCTTTAACCGGTGTT
>NZ_PCYR01000120.1:0-424 GCF_002553805.1 Lactobacillus sp. UMNPBX19 | reverse complement strand
TCTTTCTGTTGATAATGCCAACCTTGATCGGAATGAATAATCGACTTTGTACCACTTGGTAAATGAGCACACAATTGGTCAATCGTTTTCATGATTAATTGCTTATCTGGGTGCGCACTAACCTGTAATACTAACACTTCCTTGGTTGTTTCATCTGTCATCGCTGAAATATAGGCCCAGTGTTGATTAGTTAACCGCACTTGGGTCACATCCGTATGAATGACTGTATAAGGCTGGTGGCATTAAAAGTTTGCTTCAAAAAATTAGGTGCTTTCATACCAACGTTGCCCTTGTATGAGCTATATGAACTGGTATGCCGACGGTATATATGATTTTTTATGCCCAGTTCATGCATCAGCTTCAGTACAGTATTAGCAGAACTTTTAATTCCTTGATTTAAAAGTTGACAATAAATACGTCGATA
>NZ_PCYR01000011.1:0-56219 GCF_002553805.1 Lactobacillus sp. UMNPBX19 | reverse complement strand
AAACTCTGACTGCAGTGGTCTGTGCAAAGCCTGGAATGCTTTCTAGGTTTTCTAAATCATAATTAGGCAAAGACTTCGCTAACTTAACCATTCTTGCGATTAAATTTTCTCTTTGATCACTTAAATTAAGCAATCTGTGTGCATAATACTGCACTTGCTCGACTTCTATGCTAGAGCAAGATACAACTGGATAAGCTTGATAAGCTAATTCAATTAATTTATCTGCAGTCCTTAGAGCGTGTTTAAAAGCAATCCCCTTTAAGCTCATTAACCAGTTAATAAGCTGTTTTTTATCTTCTCTTCTTACTAAGTCACAATGAGGATATCGCACAATTATTTGCCAGTAATTTTTACCTTTAGCAGAAGAAAATAGATTTTCGATTTCAGGAAAAGTCGATTGTAAAGCTTGATGAAGTCTATTTTTAGCCATTACTAAGTCAGCTGTTAACTGGTCATAGAAACGACTCAATGAATTAAGCTGCTTATAAGTTTGAGATTGAAGTTGATTAATTGGATGATGATATAGTCTTTGAATTAAGGCTAAATGATAAGCATCAGTTTTATCAGTCTTATTATGACGTAGTCCCATATCCATTTCTTTTTTAGCTTTAAGAGGATTAAGAATTACATAATCATAGCCGTAGTCTTCAAGAAAAGCCTGCAGTCTGCGTGAATAAACACCGGTAGCTTCAAAAATAATTTGCGGATGTTTAGAAAAAGCGGTTAATTCATGAAGCAATTGAATAAAACCAGGACGATTATTAGTAATGGTTAGTTCATTTTTGCTTTCACCAATTAGTTCACAAACAGTAGAAGTAGACTTGCTTACATCAATTCCAAAAGTAACTTGCATAATAAAAACCTCCAAAACTTAGTAGTAAAACGTATTTACTTAAGAAATCAGATCTAATTTTCTAAACTCGACATCTAAGTGTCCACATTCTTCGAAGAGACTCCTGAAAACTCAAGCGAAACTGCCAGTTTATTATGCGACATCAAGTGTCTAAAGCCCCGATGACATATAGTTTTACTACTACTTAAATTCTACAAGAGAATAAAAATAGTGAATCAATTATCCCGTCGGATAACTAATTCACTATTTAGCTTAGAATGTTTATTATGTCTAAAATTGAGCAGAATAAAAATTGTGTAGATATTTATTACTGTATTAATAGAAAGAAATGATAAAAAAAACTAAAATAAGTTGTGTGATTTACTATAAGTTATTATATGGTAAACAATTAAAGAAAATAAAAATAGTGGAAATATAGTGAAAATAATCCATAATTATTCGAATTTAGAAAGAAGTGCTAATAAAATGAAAGACGTTAAATCCCTTGATAACAATAAAAATTCGCACTATGACACAGCTATCTTTGCTGGTGGGTGCTTTTGGTGCATGGTTGCTCCTTTCGATACATATCCTGGTGTCATAAAGGTCGAATCAGGTTATACGGGTGGGGTCGTGCCAAACCCTACTTATGAACAAGTTTGTACGGGATTAACTGGGCATACTGAGGCGGTTCGCATTACTTATGATCCAAATAAACTATCTTATGAGGATTTAGTTAATATTTATTGGCAAGTTACTGATCCAACTGATGCTATGGGACAGTTTCAAGATCGCGGTAGTCAATATCAACCAGTTATTTACTATAATTCACCTAAACAAAAAGAAATTGCTGAACAATCACGTAAATCTTTAGCAGATTCAAATAAGTTTTCAGATCCAATTGTAACCCGTATTGAACCAGCAACGCCTTTCTATTTGGCTGAAGATTACCATCAAGATTTCTATAAAAAAGATCCAGCTCGCTATGCTCTAGAAGAAGCCGGAGGAAGAGAACAATTTATCAAAGAACATTGGAAAAAATAGACTTGTTTTTAACTATAAATATCTTTACACTAGATACGTTATAAACATAGTAAAAGAGGAAAATTATGAGTACATTAGAAAGGCTTTCGCGACGCCATATTTTAATTTCAAAGTTATCAGCAGCTTTGTTTTATGCTTTAGCCGTTGCTATCGCCTTAAACTTCTTCTGGCAACCTGGTAAAATTTATGCTTCTGGAATTACCGGTTTTGCCCAAATTTTGCAGTCGGTATCAGAACGATATTTGCCATTTACATTAGCTACATCAGTAATGTATTTTGTACTAAATATCCCATTATTTATTTTAGGATGGTTTAAAATTGGCCACCGTTTTACGATTTTTACTTTAATTGCAGTTTTATTGGCATCTATCATGATGAAAATTATTGCTCCAATTAAGATGAGCTATGATCCAATTATTTGTGCGATTTTTGGTGGTGTAATTAACGGGGTTGGTACTGGAATAGCTTTAAAATCAGGTATTTCTACTGGTGGATTAGATGTCTTAGGGATTATCTTACGGAAGAAAACTGGTAAAAGTTTTGGTCAAATAAATATCTTTTTTAACCTAATTATCGTAATCTGTGCCGGTTTTGTATTTGGATGGACTCGAGCTCTATATACGGCTTTGAACATCTTTGTTAATGGTAAGGTAATAGATGCCGTTTATAATCAACATCAAAAGATGCAGGTCTTAATCGTAACGGAACATCCTAAACATATTATTGATGGAATTCAGGCTAAGATGCATCGTGGGATTACGATTTTACATGATGCAGAGGGTGCGTATAGTCATACTGAAAAGACAGTCTTATTAATGGTAATTGATAAATATGATATGTATGACATTTATAATATTGTCTTAAATAATGATCCGTATGCCTTTATGAGTTTAAGCGAAGTTTCGAAGGTATATGGAAGATTCAAGGAACAGACGCCAGTTTAGATGTTACTAGAAAACGATTATTTCACTTTATACAACAAAGGAAATGGTCGTTTTTCTTTAAAAATATTTTTATGTAGGGAATCTAAGATGGAAAATCGTTTTAAAAGTGTTTTTGATATCATTGGTCCAGTTATGATTGGACCCTCTAGTTCACATACAGCTGGTGCAGTAGCAATTGGCAGAGAAGGAAATAAACTTTTTGGGGGAATACCTAAAAAGGTTACTGTTCATTATTATGGCTCTTTTGCTCAAACTCATCGTGGACATGGTACTGATTATGCAATTGCAGCAGGAATTTTAGGCTTTACTACTTCTGACTTACGAGTACCAAAAGCTCCAGAAATTGCACGTAAGCGCGGCGTTGATATTAGATTTGTAGAAGAAAAGGGAGAAAGCCCGATTCATCACCCAAATACGGCGATTTTAGATATGACTGATGGTCATAAAAAAGTTCAGTTGGCAGGCTGTTCCATTGGTGGTGGGGCAATCGAAATTCGACGCCTAGTAATCCATGATATTGTGGTTGATCCAAGCGGCACGTTACCAATTGTTCTATTGATTGACCCAGAAAGAAAAATAAAAAATCAAAGATCCTTAACTTCTTTTTTACAACAAAAGGCACCCTTTAATGAGAGCAGAATATATAAAAGCCCGGACTATTACATTTATGAATATGATATTCAAAACTATTTTAAGCCTTCTTTAATTGGAGAACTCAAGAAAAAATATAAAAACATTGTTTGTTTATGAAATGAGAAACTAATGTACAATCATATTAAAGAAATTGTTGCAGACGCTGAAAAAACAGAAAAACCTATTTCAGAATTAATAATTGAACAAGAATGCAAATTATCAGGTCTATCTAGAGAAAAAGTATGGAATAAAATGAAATATAATCTTGAAACCATGCGTGCTGCGGTTAGTAAGGGAAGTACTGGTAAAGGAGTATTTTCTCATACTGGCTTAACAGGTGGTGAAGCGATTAAAATAAAGAATTATCGTGAAAAAGGACATACTCTTTCTGGTGATTTTATGATGGAAGCTGTGCAAAATGCCGTAGCGACAAATGAAGTAAATGCTGCGATGGGCGTCATTTGTGCAACTCCAACAGCTGGCTCTTCTGGCACACTGCCAGGCATTTTATTTATGCTTGAAAAAAAGCTAGACTTAAATGAAGAGCAAATGATTCGCTTTCTCTTTACTGCAGGAGGAATGGGATTAGTTATTGGAAATAATGCGGAAATTGCTGGTGCAACAGGTGGCTGCCAAGCAGAAGTAGGTTCAGCTTCTGCAATGGGTGCAGCAGCAGCTGTAGAAATAGCCGGTGGTACGCCCGCGCAAAGCTCTCAAGCTTTAGCGATTGCGATGTCTAATTTATTGGGACTAGTATGTGATCCAATAGCAGGACTAGTAGAAGTACCCTGCGTAAAAAGAAATGCTATTGGAGCAGGCAACGCACTAATTGCGGCTGATATGGCACTAGCTGGATGTACCAGTGTTATCCCGGCTGATGAGTGTATTGATGCTATGAAAAAAGTTGGTCATCAAATGCCAGTATCATTAAGAGAAACTGGGATTGGCGGATTAGCAGGCACTCCAACAGGACAGGCTATTAAGGCTAGAATTTTTGGAAAAGATGTTTAGAATGCGGACTAGTGAAGAAATTAAGCAAAATATTATCACTCAACTAGCAACTGTCATAGACCCAGAGTTAGGGGTAGATATTGTTAATCTAGGACTAGTTTACGAGATTGATTTAGATGAAGATGGAATTTGTCTGATTAATATGACTTTAACCACTCCAGCTTGTCCTTTAACAGAAGTATTAATTGAATTGGTTACTGCAGCAGTTATGAAGGTTCCTGAAGTCAAAAATGTTGATGTTGAGTTTGTTTGGTACCCAGTTTGGAGTCCAGAAAAGATGAGTGATCAAGCTAAAAAACATTTTGGATATGACGAAAAATAAATAGAGGCATAAAAAAGATCTTTCAAAATTTAATGAAAGATCTTTTTAAAATATTTAATTTTATTTGTTACTTAGCGTAGTCATTAATACCGAGGTGTTCTAAAATTAGTGCTGCTGTTTCTTCAATTGAACGATGAGCAACGTTAATTACATAGCAACCAAGTTTCTTATAAAGTTTATTAGCTGCCTCAAGTTCTGTATTGATAGAATCCATATTAGAATAAGTTGTATCTGGATTTAAACCATAGGCTATCATTCTTTGACGTCTGATTTCATTCAAAACAGATGGATCATTTGTTAAACCAATGATTTTTTTAGGATTAATCTTATAGATCTCATCTGGAATATGGGTTTGAGGTACAAGTGGTAAATTAGCGACCTTAAGATTCTTGTTAGCTAAGAATAAAGAAAGTGGAGTCTTAGAAGTTCTAGAAACACCAAGTAAAACAACGTCAGCTTCTAAGAAACCTTTTGGATCTTTCCCATCATCATACATAACAGCAAATTCCATTGCAGAAATTCTATCAAAGTAATTTTGACCCATGTGGTGAACAGCACCGATTTCATGTTTAGGTTCTTCACCAGTTAAAGCATGAATGTTGTCAATTACGCCAGAAAGTAAGTCGACGTATTTCATATTATGTTCACGTGCAAATTTAATTACGGCCAATTGTTCATCTTCATGAATCAAAGTGAAGGCAATTAATACATTTTCAAATTCTGTGATTTCACTAAAAACTTTTTCTAGTTTTTCCTTATTGGTAATAAAAGGGTAGCGGCGGTAGTTAAACTTAACATTTGGATATTGCACCGCACCAGCTTGTACCATATTGAAAGCTGTATCACCAACAGAGTCAGAAATAATAATTAGATTAACAATTTTTTGATTTTCTTTTTTTTCTTCAGTCATATATTTCACCTCATTAATTATCTAAATTATACCAAAATAAGTAAGAAAAATGTTAATCGACTATTGACCGTTTTTTCTCGTTTAGCTATAATTTAACTATATTGTTGTGGCACATATTTGTGTGCCAAGAAATGGAAGGAGGGATCTCACATGGCTAAGACAATCGTTCACGAAAACGAGTCTATTGATGATGCTCTTCGTCGTTTCAAACGTTCCGTTTCTAGAAGTGGTACCTTGCAAGAATACCGCAAGCGTGAATTCTACGAAAAACCAAGCGTTAAGAGAAAGTTAAAATCCGAAGCTGCTCGTAAGCGTAGACATTATTAATATAGAAAAAGCTCCTGGTAGAAAATTCTTCTATCAAGAGCTTTTTTTATATAAAAAGTTTAAAATAGACTGTGTAAATTTTGATTAAAGAGGAGAATTAAATACAATGTCACTAAATGATACTTTAATGCAAGATATGAAAACAGCTATGAAAGCCAAAGATAAGGAAGCTTTAACTACAATTCGCTCGCTTAAGGCTGCAATAATGAATTATAAAATTAAAGTGGGACACGATCTAACTAGTGATGATGAATTAACAGTTTTGTCCAGCGCTCTTAAACAACGAAAAGAATCTTTAGAAGAATTTACCAAGGCTGGCAGAGATGATTTAATTAATCAAACAAAGAATGAAATGAAATTAATTGAAAAATACATGCCAAAGCAAATGTCTAAGGAAGAACTTGAAGAAACTGTTGAAGAAACAATTAAAGAAGTTGGAGCAAGTTCTAAAAAAGATTTTGGTAAAGTTATGCAAGCTTTAATGCCAAAAATTAAGGGTAAGGCTGATGGTAAAGCAGCTTCTTCAATTGTTGGTAAAAAGCTTAACTAATAGCTTTTATTAAACGGAGGATTTTAAGTGGGACAAACTATAGAAGCGACATTTACACCAACTAAACCAGAAACAATCATGAATTTAGTTGGAATTAACGATGCAAATTTGCGTTTAATTGAAGAATCTTATGATGTGCAGGTAACTGATACTGGTAGTGAAATCGAAGTAACCGGAGAAGAAAGCATTGTTAAGAAAATTATGCAAATTTTTACTGCTTTAGATAAGGTTGTTACCCGTGGAGTTACTATTACTGCAACTGATGTTGTTAGCGCAATTAAGATGGCAGATAAGGGAACTTTAGAATTTTTTGGAGAATTATATAATAAAATTCTAATTAGGGATGCTAAAGGTCGTCCAGTTCGCGTTAAGAATATGGGACAAAAACGCTATATTGAAGCTATTCAAAAATATGATGTCGTTTTTGGAATTGGACCAGCTGGTACAGGAAAAACTTTTCTAGCCGTAGTTATGGCGATTGCGGCCTTTAAAAAAGGAGAAATATCCCGGATTATTTTGACTAGACCAGCGGTAGAAGCAGGTGAATCATTAGGATTTCTTCCAGGTGATTTAAAAGAAAAAGTTGATCCATATTTAAGACCAATCTATGATTCTTTATATGCTATTTTAGGTGTAGAGCCAACCAACCGTTTAATGGAACGCGGGGTTATTGAAGTGGCTCCGCTAGCGTATATGCGTGGTAGAACTTTGGATGATGCTTTTGTAATTCTAGATGAAGCACAAAATACAACACATGCACAAATGAAGATGTTTTTAACAAGATTAGGATTTAATTCTAAAATGGTTGTCAATGGAGACCAGACTCAAATTGACTTACCAGGAAAAGCAAAGAGTGGATTATTACAAGCTGAACATATTTTACAGAATATTGAGCAAGTAAAATTCATTAACTTTACTTTTAATGATGTTGTTCGTCATCCCGTTGTGGCCAAAATTGTTAGAGCATATGAAGAAGAGGGACACTAAGAGTTGAATAATTTAGATATTTCTTTTAATGATGAAGTTACTTTCTTAAAAGATAGCGATAAAGATTGGATTTCATGGATTAGCAACTTATTATTATCAGCAAAAAAAGAAATTCATAAAGAGAATGCTCAAGAAATGAGTATTAACTTTGTTTCTTCCGAAAAAATCCATGAAATTAATAAAAAATACCGCGGTAAAGATCGCCCTACTGATGTAATTTCTTTTGCAATTGAAGATGGATTAGATGAGGACTTTATGAGTGCTTTTAGTGACGATCCTGATTTTGTAGAAGATATTGGGGATTTATTTCTTTGCCCTGAAGTTATCAAAAGACATAGTGTAGAGTATGAAACTGGATTTAATCGGGAGTTTGGTTATACACTAGTTCATGGATACCTTCACTTAAATGGTTATGATCATATCGAAGATGATGAAGCCAAGATTATGTTTGGTATCCAAGGTAAAGTTTTACGTGAATATGGACTTCCGCTTCATCCTGATCAAGAAAATCATGGAAAGCAAATTCATTAAAACTTAAATAAAAAGGATGTAACAATGATGGATGAAAAAAAAGACTTTAAATCAGGTTTTGTAGCTTTAATTGGTAGACCTAATGTTGGTAAATCAACTCTCTTGAATTATTTAGTGGGGCAAAAAGTGGCAATTATGTCCCCACAACCACAAACCACTAGAAATAAAATTTCAGGTATTTATACTGATGATCAGGAGCAAATAGTTTTTATTGATACTCCGGGAATTCATAAGCCAAAAAATAAATTAGATGACTTTATGGATAAGTCAAGTTACTCTGCTTTAGATGAAGTAGATGTGGTTTTATTTATGGTTGAACCTGAACCAGCAGGTAAGGGAGACCAATATATTGCTGAACTTCTTAAGAAAATTAAAAAGCCTGTATTTTTAGTGATAAATAAGATTGATAAAGTCCACCCAGATGAGTTATTATCTATTATAGATTCATATAAGAATCTAGGCGATTTTGCTGAAATTGTTCCAATTTCTGCTTCACAAGGAAACAATGTTTCCGAGTTGATTAAAACAATTGCTAAATATTTGCCAGAAGGTCCGCAATTTTATGATGCAGACCAATTGACTGACCGTCCAGAATATTTTATTGTAGCTGAATTAATTCGCGAGCAGGTTTTGAAGCTCACTCATGAAGAAGTTCCGCATGCTACGGCCGTGGTAGTTGACCGAATGCGGGATCATGAAGGTGGCAAGCTTCAAGTTGAGGCTACAATTTATGTTGAGCGTCCCGGTCAA
Organism: Lactobacillus sp. UMNPBX19; assembly: GCF_002553805.1. Classification (NCBI taxonomy): domain Bacteria; kingdom Bacillati; phylum Bacillota; class Bacilli; order Lactobacillales; family Lactobacillaceae; genus Lactobacillus; species Lactobacillus sp. UMNPBX19. Next base: position 47,378 of record NZ_PCYR01000011.1, on the reverse strand, counting down.
AAGGGTATTATTATCGGCAAGAAAGGTCAAATGTTGAAGCAGATTGGAATTGCTGCACGTCAGGAAATTGAAGCTTTATTAGGTGAAAAGGTTAATTTACGCCTATGGGTCAAGGTTCAAAAGAATTGGCGTTCTGATCCTGTCTTTCTTAAATCTATTGGCTACAACGTTAAGGAATTAAGATAGATGGCACGTGAACTTTGTGAAGTTCAAGGATTAATTTTTAAAAGAAAAAAATATAAAGAAGCTGATGTTCTAACCAAGATCATGACTAAAGATCATGGTATTTTTACAATTGATGTAAGAGGAGCACTGAGACCAAAGTCCAGATTAGGAGCTGCAACCCTTAACTTCTCTTATGGAAAGTATATTGTAAATACAAATTGGAAGGGAATCAGTACGCTGCGGACTTTCAAGGATGTAAAGCAGTTGGACCAGTTATATTTAGATTTAACTAAGAATGCGTATTCGAGTTATGTTTTAGACTTGCTTGACCATGCTTTTGTTGAGTATAAAGATATTGGAAGTTTTTATGATTTGATTATGAAAGCGTTGCTGAAGATAAATTCAGGAGAAGATGCGGCAATTATTACCCAGATGGTACAACTGAAGTTGCTTAATGCATATGGAGTAGCGCCACAATTAGATCGTTGTCTAATTTGTGGTAAAGTACAAGGTGTGTTTGACTACTCGATGGAATTAGGTGGAATTATTTGTAGTGATCACTTTAATAGTGTCAGTCAAAGGATGCATCTAGATCCTAAAATAGTAGCCTTGATTCGTACTCTAGCTTTAGTTGATATTGATCGTTTAGGGAAAATAAAAATTAATCCGCAATTAAAAAAGGACTCTGGCAAGGTGATCGATCGGATGTACGTTAACTATCTGGATCTTAATTTAAAAACTAAAAAATTTCTTGATGAATTGGCGCTTTTTTAGCTGTTGACTTTTTATATTCGTTTAAAGACTAGTGAGGTTTTCTTACTAGTCTTTTTTTATAAAAGATGATAAAATGGATACGTATTTTGACAACTATAAAGGAATAGAAAAGTACCAATACAGCGAGTGCAGAATGGTGGAAGTGCATTTGGGAAAAGGCACCTTTTAGTCAAAGTTGTTAATTAAGGGCAGGAAGAATATTTTCCTGAATTAGGGTGGAACCGCGAAGTAAATCGTCCCTATGCAATTTTTGCATAGGCTTTTTTTATGCCTATGTTGTGAGGAGAGAGATAGATGTCAGAAAAACTGAATATCCAGGATATGATTTTTAAATTGGAACAGTTCTGGGCCTCTAAAGGTTGTATGATTATGCCTTCATATGATGAACAAAAAGGTGCCGGGACAATGAGTCCATATACATTTTTACGTGCTGTTGGACCAGAACCTTGGGCAGCTTGTTATGTTGAACCTTCAAGAAGACCTGCCGATGGTCGATATGGTGATAACCCTAATCGTTTATACCAACACCACCAATTCCAAGTAGTTATTAAGCCTGCACCAAAGGACATTCAACAATACTATTTAGATAGTTTAAGAGTATTAGGTATTGAACCTCTTGAACACGATATTCGATTTGTTGAAGATAACTGGGCAAACCCATCTATGGGTTGTGCCGGTGTTGGTTGGGAAGTATGGCTTGATGGAATGGAAGTTTCTCAATTTACTTACTTCCAAGTAGTTGGAGAACTTGATGTTAAACCAACTATGAGTGAAATTACTTATGGTGTAGAACGTCTTGCTTCTTACATTCAAGATGTAAATTCAGTCTTTGATCTTGAATGGGGTGATGGAGTTAAGTATCGTGATATCTTCAAACAACCAGAATATGAACATTCTAAGTATGCTTTTGAAGAAAGTGATCAAGAACAATTACTTAAGTTCTTTGATATTTACGAAGCTACTGCTAAACGTTTGTTGAGTCAAAATCTAATTCATCCAGCTTACGATTACATCTTAAAATGTAGTCATACCTTTAACTTGCTTGATGCACGTGGTGCAGTTTCAGTTACTGAAAGAGCTGGGTACTTATCAAGAATTAGAAACTTAGCTCATCTTGCTGCTAAGGGATTTGTCGAAGAGCGTGAAAAACGTGGCTTCCCATTATTAAAGCACCAAGAAGAAACTAAGAAAGCGGGGCAAAACAATGACTAAAGATTATTTATTTGAAATTGGCACTGAAGAAATGCCAGCTCACGTTGTTTCTAAAAGTGTTAAGCAATTAGCTGATCGTACTAAAAAGTATTTAAAGGAAAATGGTTTATCCTTTAAAGATATTAAGACTTATTCAACTCCACGTCGTTTAACGATTTTAGTTGAAGATTTAGCTGAAAAACAAGAAGATATTGATGAAGTGAAAAAGGGCCCAGCTAAGAAGATTGCTCAAGATAAAGATGGCAATTGGACAAAAGCTGCTCAAGGATTTGTCCGTGGTCAAGGAATGACTACTGATGACATTTACTTTGAAGAGCTTAAGGGTACTGAATATGCTTATGTTCATGTTCAAAAAGAAGGTAAAAAAGCTTCCGATATTTTAATGGGAATGAGTGATATTGTTAAAGCAATGACCTTTCCAACTAAGATGCGCTGGGGTAGCTACGACTTCGAATTTGTACGTCCAATTCATTGGATGGTTTCTTTACTTGGTAGTGAAGTAGTGCCAGTTAAGTTACTAGATGTGGTAGCTGGTCGTAAAACTCAAGGTCATCGTTTCTTAGGTGACAGTGTTGTATTAGCTAACGCTGATGACTATGAAGAAGCATTAAAGAGTCAATACGTAATTGCCAATGCTGATGAACGTAAGGGTATGATTCTTAACCAAATACAAGAACTCGTTGCTCAACATAACTGGAAAGTTAATATTGACAAGGGTTTACTTGAAGAAGTTACTAATTTAGTTGAATATCCAACTGTATTTGCTGGTTCTTTTGATGAAAAATACTTGAACATCCCTGATGAAGTATTAATTACTTCAATGAAAGATAATCAAAGATATTTTGAAGTCTATGATGAAAACGGCAAATTAATTAATCATTTCATTTCAGTTAGAAATGGAAATAGTGAATACTTAGACAATGTTATCGCTGGTAATGAAAAAGTTCTTGTTGCTCGTTTAGATGATGCTCAATTCTTCTATGATGAAGATAAGAAGTATCCACTAGCTCATTTCGTTGATAAGCTTAAGAATGTTTCTTTCCATGATAAGATTGGTTCAGTAGCTGAACATATGGCACGTGTTCAAATTATTGGGGATTACCTTGGTAAGAAGTTTAATGTTTCAGATATTGAAATGAAAGACTTTGACCGAGTTAGTGATATCTACAAATTTGACCTTGTTACTTCAATGGTCGGTGAATTTGCTGAATTACAAGGTGTTATGGGAATGCATTATGCACGCTTAATTGGTGAAAATGAAAATGTTAGTGTGGCAATTAAAGAAAGTTACATGCCAACTAGTGCTGAAGGCGACTTACCAAGTACTACTGTAGGTTCCTTACTTTCGATTGCAGATAAACTTGATACAATCATTTCATTCTTTGGTGCAGGAATGATCCCCTCCTCATCTAATGACCCATATGCATTAAGAAGAAACGCATACGGAATTGTAAGAATCTTATTGAACGAAGGCTGGTCACTTCCTATTAAGGATGTTTTACCAGAATTGATTCAATTACTATCAGGTAAGACCGCAGCTAAGTTACCTAAGGATGCTGAAGCTGAAAATGAAATTGCCGACTTTATTCGTGATCGTGTAAAGCAACAATTACAAGTTGAAAAGTATGACTATGATGTAATTGACGCTGTTCTTGCATCTAGTCAACAAGATCCAATTCAAATTTTGGCTGCTGCTAAGACCTTGCAAATGCATCATGATGATGCTGACTTCAAGCCAGTAGTTGAAAGTTTGACTAGAATTACTAATATTTTGAAGAAAGCAAAATATAGAAATGCTAATGACATTGATGAAAGTCTTTTCCAAGATGTTAGTGAAGAAGAATTATATGCTGGTGTAAAGGCATTAGAGGAAAGTACTGATTTAAGTATTGCCGATCTTTATAAAGGCTTTGTAGAATTACAACCGGTAATTAATAATTACTTTGAAAGTAATATGATTCTCGATAAGGATGAAAAGGTAAAGAATAATCGTTTGGCTCAATTATTAAAGATTAATAACTTAGCTGATCGAATGGGTGACTTAAGTAAATTAGTAATTAAATAATAATTGATTGGGATGATCCATTGATGGCAGGACGTATTCCTGAACAATTTATCGATGAAGTTAGAAACTCTGTCGATATTGTGGATGTAATAAGTCAATATGTCTCTTTAGAAAAAAAAGGTAAAGATTATTTAGGACTTTGCCCCTTCCATCAAGAAAAAACGCCTTCTTTTACTGTTAATGAAGGAAAGCAGTTTTTCAAGTGCTTTGGATGTGGTAAAGGCGGAAACGTATTTAAATTCTTAATGTATCAGGATCATCTAACTTTTCCTGAAAGTGTAAGAAAAGTTGCTGAATTGGCCCATCTTCATATGCCAGAAGGCTACGGCGAAGCGGTAAAGCCACTTAGCCCGTTAAAGAAGATGTATCGGCAAGCAACAGAATTTTACCAACATATTTTGCTAACAACTAAAGTTGGTGAAAGAGCACTTGAATATGCTCAAAAACGTGAATTAACCAGTGACTTATTAGAGCATTTTAAGGTGGGCTATGCGCCTGATAACGATACAATTTTGTTAACTTATCTTCGTCAAGAAGGTTATACAGATGCTGAACTGCGAGAAAGTGGTTTATTTGTAGAATCGCAAGATGGGCAATTATTTGATCGTTTTCGTGATCGATTAATGTTTCCTTTAGGGGATGAATCAGGTTATACAGTAGGATTTTCGGGTCGACGAATTAGTAATGATAAAACTATTGCTAAATATATGAATAGCCCGGAAACCAAAATTTTTAATAAATCTAAATTACTGTTTCACTTTGCTGAAGCAAAAAAAGCGGCAAGAAGTGAAAAACATTTAATTCTTTACGAAGGATATATGGATGTAATTGCTGCTTATAAGGCTGGTATTCAGTCTGGTGTTGCTTCGATGGGAACAAGCTTAACCACAGAACAAGTATATATGCTGAGACGAATCACTCCCAATATCTTAATTAACTATGATGGAGATCCGCCCGGCATTCATGCTGCTGAAAGAGCAACGAAGTTATTTGGGCAAGTACAAGGATTCAATTTAGGAATAATTGTTTTGCCTGAAAATCTCGATCCAGATGAGTATGTAAAGAAATATGGAGTTGAAAAGTATCAGGCAGAGGTTGCTGGTGCGCTTAGCTCGATGGATTTCCTACTCGAAAGACTAGCTAATCAATATAATTTACATAATGATCGAGAGAAGCTAGGATATATTACGGCTAGTGTACAAATGATTGCTGGCCTGAATGACCCAGTTGCGGCAGATTTGTATCTTGATAAATTAGCACGCCAAACTGGAGTTACTCGTGAATCATTAAAAGTAACTTTTGTGCGTGAAAGACGTAAATTACAGCGCGCAAAGAATCATCAGCAAGCTTATCAAGCTCCTAAATCACTTCCAATAGATCAGCCTAGTGAGCCGAAAGAAGAGCAAGCAGGCATTGACCTTGAGACAAGGAATCCTGCTCTTGATCGCTTGCTTTACCTATTCATACATAGTGATGAAGCAAGGGATTACTTATTGAGTCAGCAATTCTTGTTTCCAGATGAACGTTATGCAAAATTAGCAGAATTTTGGTTAAAGTACCATCAAACCCATGAAGGGGCAGAGGTTACTGGCTTCATTGATTTTATTCCTGAAGAACTTCAAGGTATAATTATTAATATGGAGATGATTTCAATGCCTCCAGATTATTCTAAGCGTGAATTAGATGATCAATTGCGGGCATTGGAAAAAAATAAGATTGATCAGCAATTAAATGATTTGCTTAATCAATTGAAGGATGCTCAAAGAAAACAAGATAATAGTTTAGAGCTTGAAATAGCGCAAAAAGTAATTGCGTTAAGAAGAAAGAAGTTTTAGAGGGGGCTTTTTTACATGGCAGAGAGTAAGACTACCGAAGAAACAACAATGACACTTGATAAAAAGGTCAAGGAAGTTGTTAAGGAAGTTAAAAAAGACAAACAAATTACTGAAAAAGAATTTACTGCTCAACTAATTAAGCCATATGATCTTCAAGGAAAAGCGGTAGATCAACTAGTTCAAGAATTTGAAGATAATGGAATTAGTATTGTTGATGAAAATGGTGAACCTTCAAAATTAGCTTTAAAAAAGCAAAAAGACGTTGAGAAGGCTGAATTAAAAGATATGTCAGCACCTTCAAGCGTAAGAATGAACGATCCAGTCCGGATGTATTTGAAGGAAATTGGACGTGTTTCATTATTAAATGCCGATCAAGAAATTGCCTTAGCTAAGAGAATTGAATCAGGCGATGAAGAAGCTAAGCAAGAATTGGCCGAAGCTAACTTACGTTTGGTAGTTTCTATTGCTAAACGTTATGTTGGTCGTGGTATGTCTTTCTTAGACTTAATTCAAGAAGGTAATATGGGCTTGATGAAGGCCGTTGACAAATTCGACTATCGTTTAGGATTTAAGTTTTCAACTTATGCAACTTGGTGGATTAGACAAGCAATTACTCGTGCAATTGCTGACCAAGCTAGAACAATTCGTATTCCAGTTCACATGGTTGAAACAATTAATAAGTTGATCAGAATTCAAAGACAACTTTTGCAAGATTTGGGAAGAGAACCAACTCCAGAAGAAATTGGTGCCGAAATGGATATGCCAACTGATAAGGTTCGTGAAATCTTGAAGATTGCACAAGAACCAGTTTCTCTTGAAACACCAATTGGTGAAGAAGATGATTCTCATCTAGGTGACTTTATCGAGGATAAGGATGCAACTAGTCCTGAACAACATGCTTCATATGAATTGTTAAAAGAACAACTTGAAGAAGTACTTGATACTTTAACCGATCGTGAAGAGAATGTTTTACGTTTACGTTTTGGTCTTGATGATGGACGTACTCGTACTCTAGAGGAAGTCGGTAAAGTATTTGGAGTAACTCGTGAACGTATCAGACAGATTGAAGCTAAGGCTTTGCGTAAGTTACGTCACCCAAGTCGTTCAAATCAATTAAAAGACTTCTTAGACTAGGATAAGAGTTAACATTAAAAACCTTGTGGTAATAGCAATATTGCCTCAAGGTTTTTTTACTATGACAAAAATGAATAGTAGTATATAAGAAAGTAATATACTTACCTATTGTAACTGATTTAAAGTAAGTCTATAATATTACCAGTTACTTATTTTTGGAAAGAAGGGAAAATATGAGTTGGGCAATTATTCAGCAAAGTCTGCCACAATTTGTCAAAGGCTTCCAGGTAACAGTCTGGATGTCCTTTGTGGGAATTATTGGAGCGATGGTGGTTGGGATCTGTTGTAGCTTGATTCAGTATTTTCATGTTCCTGTAATTGATAAGATCGTCAGTGCATATGTTGAGCTTGCAAGAAATACACCACTATTAATTCAGCTTTTCTTCTTATACTATGCTTTTCCAGTAATTGGATTAAAGATGAGCGCCATTACTTGTGGTTTGATCGGTTTAGTATTTTTAGGTGGAGCTTATATGGCGGAAGGATTTACTGGTGGATTTGATGGAATTAGTAAAAATCAAATTGAATCTGGTGAAGCAATTGGAATGTCAAAATGGCAATTAGCCCGTTATGTAGTCTTTCCACAAGGCTTTGCCTTAAGTGTTCCAGCGATTGCCGCAAATATTATTTTCTTAATTAAGGAAACATCAATTTTTTCAGTAATTGCTATTCCGGAATTAACTAATACAGCATTAGATTTGATTGGTTTGTACTACCATTCAAATGAATATCTATTTGTCTTAGTGATTGCGTATGCAATAATTTTAATTCCACTATCTTTATTATTAACTTGGCTTGAAAGGAGAGTTCGCTATGGGACATTCGGGGATTAATGTTTTATTCGAAGGAAGAAACTTTACCCGTTTGCTGGGTGGTCTCTGGACAAGTGTTTGGATTGCAGTTCTTTCTTTAATAATTGGCTTGGCACTAGGGGCATTATTTGGTGTTTTAAGAACATCGAAAAGTCGCTTAGTAAAAGTGATTTTTAGAATATATCTAGAATTCTTCAGAATAGTGCCTACTGTGGTGTTATTATTCTTGTTCTATTATATTTTGCCTAGACAATTTAATTTGAATTGGCCGGCATCCGTTATGGCAGTGATTGCATTTGCTTTATGGGTTTCAGCTGAATTTAGTGATATTGTTCGTGGGGCGTTGATTTCGGTACCAAAAATTCAACGGGAATCAGGCTTGGCTCTTGGCTTAAACAAGTGGCAATTATTTATCTATGTCTTATTGCCGCAAGCTTTTCAATTAGAATTACCTGCAACAATTAATTTAGCTACAAGAGTAATTAAAACAACCTCTTTATTGATGATGATCAGTGTTATGGATGTTATCAATGTTGGACAACAAATTGTTGAAGCAAATAATCAAACTAATCCTAACGGTGTTTTTTGGGTATATGGATTGATTTTCTTCTTATACTTCATCGTTGATTATCCTTTATCACTTTGGGCAAAACGATTGAGTAAGAGAAACGAGGCGTAAGGGATGACTGAAAAAATATTAGAAGTTGAAGATTTAAACAAGTTTTATGGAAATAAGCAAGTATTACATGATATTTCTTTTTCTCTAAATAAGGGAGAGGTGTTAACATTACTTGGACCGTCTGGATCTGGTAAAAGTACCTTACTTCGCTGTTTAAATGGTTTAGAAGAATTTAAGAGTGGCACAATTGTTTTTGAAGGAAATAAAATAATTCCCAATGCTAAAAATTGGCAAAAACTCCGTCAAAAAATAGGGATGGTTTTTCAGAGTTATGATCTTTTTCCAAATATGACAGTCTTAGAAAATATCTTGCTTGGTCCAGTGAAAGTACAGAAGAGACCTAAGGCTGAGGTTGAAAAAGAAGCAAAAGCTCTATTAAAAAGAGTGCATTTAGAGCAGTATGCAAATTCATATCCACGACAATTATCTGGTGGTCAAAAACAGAGAATTGCAATTGTTCGTGCATTAGCTCTTCATCCTGATTTAATGCTATTTGATGAAGTTACTGCTTCTCTTGATCCAGAAATGGTTAGAGGGGTACTAGAATTAATCAAGCAGTTATCTGATGAAGATCATATGACCATGATCATCGTTACTCACGAGATGAACTTTGCCAAGCAGATTGCTGATCAAGTCTTATTCTTAGAAAATGGAACCATTGTAGAAGACACACCAGGAAAAGAATTCTTTGAGCATCCCAAAAAAAAGAGAGCAGAAGAATTTTTAGAGAGTATGGAATTTTAGGAAGAGAAAAAATGAAGAAACATAAATTTATTAAAAAGTTAATTGCTGCTGTTGGAATTTTAGCTGTTGGAGCTGTGACTTTAACTGCTTGCTCAAATAATTCAAGCAGTAATTCTTCAAGCAATAACCCTAGCTCGGTTGCTGCAATTAAGAAACGTGGCACTTTAAAGGTTGCCGTATTTGGCGATTTACCACCATATGGTTGGGTTAATAAGGATGGTAAGCGCGTTGGATATGATGTTCGCTTGGCTCGTGAATTAGCTAAAGAAATGGGTGTTAAAGTTAAGTTTGTTCAAGTAAACGCTAATAACCGTGTTGATACTTTGAATGCAAACAAAGCTGATATTGTTTTAGCCAACTTCACTGTTACTTCAGAAAGAAAGCAAGTTGTAGATTTTGCTAAGCCATACATGAAAGTATCAGTTGGTGTTGTTTCACCTAAGTCTAAGCCAATTACTAATGTGAACCAATTGAAGGGTAAAAAGGTGATTGTAACTAAGGGTACTACTGCTGAAAATTACTTCACTAGTAAGCAACCAGATGTTGATCTTTTGAAATTTGATTCTAAGACTCAACAATTTAACGCAATGAAGAATGGTCGTGCTGCAGCTTTAGCTGATGACAACTCTTACTTATATGCTTGGGTAAAGAGCAATCCTAAGTATACTGTTGGTATCAAGCACTTAGGACCAAATTCATACATTGCTCCTGCTGTTAAGAAAGGTAATAAGTCACTTCTTGACTGGACCAATAAGCACATTAATAAGTTTAACAAGGATGGCTTCTTTGTTAATGACTACAACCAAGAATTAAAACCTTACTTTGGTGATGATGTTAAGCCATCAGATATCATTATTAACAAGTAAATATAATTGAATTTTTAGCAATAAAGGATTGATTTAGCCTTTATTGCTTTTTTATGATTAAAAATTTTTTCAAGTAAGTTTTTGACTATCTATGCTAAAATTTTTAATAAGAGGTGAGAGTGTGTTAGAAGAAAGACTAGCTCAAATTGGTAAAATGGTTGATCCACAAAGTCGAGTAGCAGATATTGGAACTGACCATGCATATTTACCAATTGCATTAGTAGAAGAAGGAAAAATAGATTTTGCAATTGCAAGTGATGTTGCAGCTGGCCCATTAGATAATGCGAAACAAGATATTGCACAAGCAGGCCTAGAAGATAAGATTGAGACACGATTAGGTTCTGGATTAGAGACTTTAAAGAGCAGCGATCAAATTGATACAGTCGTAATTGCTGGAATGGGTGGAAAGCTCATGACTAATTTGTTAGAAACGGCTCATCAAGAGGGAAAGATCTATCCTACGTTAATTTTAGAAGCTAATATAGGTGAGCCTTTAGTCAGAAAATGGCTCGTTGATCATCAGTATGAGATAGTAGAAGAAAAAATTATCGAAGTAGCTAGCCACATTTATGAAATAATCAAGGCTAAGTTAACTGAGGCTAAACATAATTTATCTGATCAAGAATTAGAATTTGGCCCATTTTTATTAAAAGAAAAGAATCCAGTTTTTATTAAAAAATGGACTAAGCAACTTAATTACTATGAAAATCTCAAAGCTAATTTAAATAAGGCTAAAAATAAAGATGAAGCTAAAATTAGTCAGATAGATGATTTGATTGAAATGATTAAGGAAGTACTAAAATGACAAAAGTAGCAGATATTGTAACTCGCTTAAAAAAAGACTTTCCTGAAGAAATTGCTTCTGAAGGTGATCCAGTTGGGATGCAGATTGGATCAATGGATGCAGAGGTTACCAAGGTCATGACTACCTTAGACGTTCGTCCCCAAGTGGTAGATGAAGCAATTGAAAAAGGTGTTGACCTCATCATTAGCCACCATCCAGTTATGTTTAGACCAGCTAAGAATCTTGATTTTGCTGATCCTCAAAATGCCATGTATGGTAAATTAATCGCTAATGGAATTACGGTATATTCAATTCATACCAATTCTGACAAGGCTCAAAACGGCTCAGCGGATTGGCAAGCTGAAGAATTAGGCTTAGAAGAGGTTGAACCTTTTGCCTTAGATACTGATGGAATTGCTATTGGTAGAAAGGGTAAATTACCTAAGAAAATGACAGCTAAGGAATTTGCCTATTATGTTAAAGACAAGATGCAAATTCCAATGGCAAGACTGATTACTGCTGATAATGATAGGGTGATCTCAACTGTAGCCTTTATTTGCGGAGATGGTGGTAAGTTCTGGCATCAAGCTCTAATTGATGGAGTCGATGCATTTATAACCGGAGATGTATACTATCATGTTGGTCACGATATGATCTCTTCAGGCTTAACAGTAGTCGATCCAGGACACTACACTGAAAAACTTTTTAAATATAAGGTTGGCAACCGACTTGAAAAGTGGAATCAGGATTATAATTGGAATGTACCTGTAGTAATTTCAGAGGTATCAACTAACCCATTTCAAGATTTATTTTAGGAGGACAAAAATGGCAGAATATCCAAATTTACTACCTAGATTTTTAAAATACGTTAAGGTGAATTCACGCTCTGATGAACATTCAGATCGTTTCCCATCAACTGAAAGAGAAGAAAACTTTCAAAAAAATGTAATCATGAAAGACTTAGAAGAACTAGGTCTTAAAGATGTTCACTATAATCAAAAAAGTGGATGTGTAATTGCGACTATCCCTTCAAATATTGATTATGAAGTACCTACTTTTGGTTTGTTAGCTCACTGTGATACAGCAGACTTTAATTCGGTCGATGTTAAGCCGCAAATTACTGAAAACTATGATGGTGAATCTAAGATTCAATTGGGAGATACTGAATTTTATTTAGACCCAGAAGTCTTTCCTCATTTAAGGAATTATAAGGGCCAAACTATTATTTCTGCTTCTGGTGATACTTTACTTGGCGGAGACGATAAGTGTGGTATTTCTGAATTAATGACTTTTGCGGAATACTTAATGGAGCATCCCGAAGAAAAGCACGGCGAAATTAAGTTGGCATTTACTCCCGATGAAGAAATTGGAACTGGTGCAGAGCACTTTGATGTTGAAGAATTTGGTGCGGATTTTGCCTATACTGTTGATGGTGAAGCACCAGGAAAACTCGACTGGGGTACTTTTTCAGCAGCGCAATTTGGCTTAGATATTCAAGGTGTTAATGTTCACCCAGCCGTTGCTAAGGGGCAAATGATTAATGCTATTCAAGTGGGGATTGATTTCCATAATCAATTGCCTGAACATGATCGTCCAGAACATACTGAAGGTCGTGAAGGTTTTTTCCACTTGATGAATTTTGATGGAACAGTCGATTCAGCACATATGGACTACATCATTCGTGACTTTGAACGTGATGGTCTTGAAAAGAGAAAGAATCTAGTTAAAGACATCGTTAAAAAGATGAATGACGAGTTCGGTACCGAAAGAATTAAACTTAAGATGTGGGATCAATATTACAACATGGCTGATGAGTTAGAAAAGCACATGGAGATTGTTGATTTAGCTAGGGATGCTTACAAGGCTGAAGGTCTTACTGTTAATGAAGATCCAGTTCGCGGGGGAACAGACGGTTCTCAATTAACTTATATGGGTCTACCTTGTCCAAATCTTTTTGCTGGTGAAGAAAATATGCATGGACGCTATGAATACACTGTGCTCGAGAGTATGTGGAAAGCCGTAGACGTCTTGCGTAAGATTAATCAATTAAACGTTGAGAGAAATAAGAAGTAATAAGTGAAACAATTTTTAAGCAATTTTGATTAAATTTTCTATTTTTTATGATTGCTTGAATGGATAAAAACACTTATTTATCAATGATATTAAATTAATTAAAAATTAAAAATAGTTTTACACTGATACTATTAATCTGCTAAATAGTAGATAAAATGCTTGAAATAATAGCATTTTTATCTACTATTTTTTATTAAAAAGTATATTTTATAAATCGTGAAACAAAATTATAGCTTGTATTTGAAAAAGTATATTGGTATTATATCAGTGTAATAGATAAACCGTACACTAGTAAAGAGGCGTAAAGATTGCAATTTCAAGATAATATTCCAATTTATGTTCAAATTGAAAAGTATCTTTATCGACAAATCGCTTTAGGGAAAATTAAGCCGGGAGAAAAAGTTCCCTCCGTTCGCCAATTAGCTGTTGATCTAACAGTAAATGTCAATACGGTTCAGCGTGCTTTGAATCAAATGAATACCGAGGGAATTTTAGAGGTTAGGCGCGGACTTGGTTCGTTTGTAACAACAGATACAGAGTTGATTTTACAAAAGCGTAGAGAGCTGATTAAGGATACAATGAGTGAATTTTTAGAAAGTACTGCACAATTAGGCTTAACCCCAGAAAAGACGCTGGAAGAGCTTAAAAAGTTTATTGAGGAGAAGGGAGATTAAAATGAATAAACTACTTGAAGTAAAAGAATTAACATATCGAAAAAACTTAAAAACTATTCTTGATAATGTGAACTTAGATGTTGATTCAGGAAAGATTATTGCCTTACTAGGTGAAAATGGTGCTGGTAAGACAACGTTAATGAGAGTGATTGTTGGTATTGCTAAGCATTATCAAGGTGAAGTACTGCTCAATGGGGATGGTAGTGAAGTTTACCGTAAAGCTAATATTGCCATGACTGACAACTTAAAAGGATTGAGTGATTCTACTAAAATTGGGGAAGTAGAAGAATTCTATCAAAAATTATTTTCAGATTTTGACAGTAGTAAATTCGAGCAATTACGTTCATTCATGAAGCTTAGCAATGATATGAAGTTAGGGCAATTATCACGAGGAATGCGTGAAAAACTTGAAATTGCTGTTACTTTAAGTAGAGAAACTAAGTTGTATTTACTGGATGAACCATTTTCTGGTATTGATCCAATGGCTCGAAAGAGAATCATCAATTCAATCTTACTTTGGAAGAATCCAGACAGTACAATTATTATTTCTGATCACTTTGTAAATGAAATTACAACAATTTTAGATGAAGTAGTAATTGTAAAGGATAAAAAAATTGCCAGTCATCTTTCAGCAGATGATATAAGAGCACACGGAAAAAGTATTGAAGAGTATTATGAAAGCTTATACGCAGATGAAGGAGCTGAATAAGGATGACTACTTTTAAAGCACTATTTAATCAAATGGGTAAAAAGAAGCGTCGGAGTGTTTATCTGTTAGCTCTGTTGCAATTAGTAGCTGCATCTATTTTTGCACTTTGGGGACTTTTTTCTAATGGTAGATTTTCAAATTCAGATAAACCGATTGCGTGGTTTGTCATGGTATGTACTTTTGCGCCATTAGCTGATATGGCCTATGTAGTTCTCTCTGCTTGGCAAAATGAAAAAGAGTATAGCTCTCAGACTTGGCGTTTAGTTCCAATTTCCTCAAGTAAATTTTACTTAGCAAATATTTCTTCTGCTATTGTTAATGGACTTTACTTGGTATTAATTCAAATTGGAATGGGAATTGTTACATTTTTACCGGCATTCTTAAGTAAAGATGTTAGAACTAATATTTGGGAAATTAACCGGGCCCTTGCTAAAGAAACTCATGCGGGCGACTTTTGGCAAAAATTTTCTGATGCTTTTCCAATTGGAGAAATACTAAGTGCATTTTTAGCCTTTATATTATTTGCAATTTTGGTTTATAGCATTGTGACTTTGCTCAATCTATCAAGTAGAACCATTACTGACTTTCTTCCTGATAAGCATAGTAAATTAATTCGTTTTGTCATTATGATTATTTTGATCTTTGTCTTTATTGTTTTGACCAGTAATCTAGGAAGTTTATTAAATCAAGTCCGTTGGGGTGACACTACTAATAGTCTAATGTCATTTATAGAGAATAATTTAGTCTTGGCGTTTATTGATATTATTTTAGGATCAATTAATGTTTGGCTTTTAAAGAACTTCCACGAAGGAAGGTAAGAATATATGGCAACTTTTTCATCAATATTTAAAGAATTGACTAAAAGCAAAATACGCCTGGTCCGCCGATTAGCAATTTTACAAGTAGTTGTTGGAATTCTTTTAGGTTTTTGGGCACTCTTTAATTCAGCTTTTGAGGGTGAGAGTAAGGCTTATTTCTTAGTAGCTTTTCTGATGATCACGCCACTATTTGATATGGCCTACTTAGCTCTTTCGAGTCGAAAAAATGAGGAAGTCTATTCGTCTCAAACTTGGCGATTAGCTCCAATTAAAGAAAGTTCTTTACTATTTGCCAATCTTTTATCAGCTGTTGTTAATGGTGTCTATTTAGTGATTTTGCAAATAGGTATGATCCTCGTTTCAGGAATACCTGTAATGGGAACAAATGAATTTTGGAAGACTACTTTTAAAAACTTTGGTTCAATCGGTGAAGTAAAGCTATGGCACGAGATGCACATAATGGATTTATTGTCTGGCATTGTTTTGATAGTCCTAATTGGTATATTCATTTATCTTGCTGTGAGTCTCGTTAATTTTACGGGAAAAATAGTTAGTGATTTTCTTCCTGAAAGAATAAGTAAGTTAGTTTATTTCTTAGTCGTGGTTTTATTAGGTTGTATTGGCTTAATATTTTTGATTAATACTTACGATTTTATTTTGGCCTCACTAACTGGCTTTTTACAAAATGGAATGTTTCTAACTACTTTAAGTAAGGATGCCATTGATGTAAGATCAGACCTAACGAGTAATTACTTAACTTTATTTATAGTTCTAGGTGTAGATATAATTTTAGTTTTAGTGAATATTATTCTACTGAATAAGTATCATGAAGCACGGATATAAGAAAAAGGAATAAGATTTTGGGTTCATATCATTTTTACCAAAACCTTATTCCTTTTTGTCTATTATTGAATAATTAAATTAAGAGTTAGCTTGAATATAATCTAAAACTTGTTCAGCTTCTTCTACGGTATATTTAGCTTCTCCAGTTTTCATTGCATGGAGTTTTTCAACGGAAAGATGACTTGAAAAAGCAAGAGCAGTGTCATTGACATTATTCTTAACTTCAAATTCAATAATTGCATCGGATAATTCTTCAGGACTCATTCTCTTCTTCACACTTTCTAAAATATATTAGTACCAATTTATTTGATTAAATGGGAAATACCGTAATTTTACCTCACCAATAATATCTTGTCTCTTGATAAATCCAATCATTCGGGAATCTTTAGAGACATTGCGGTGATCACCCATTACAAAGTAACAATTTTTAGGAACGCGTTTTACATGATAAAGTTGTTCCAAACTAAAATTGTTAGTATAAAGCTGACCTTTGGAAAGCTTTTTCTTGTACTCAGTCAAATATGGTTCTTTAATTGGCTTCCCATTAATATACATTACATCATTTTTTGATTTAATGCTGTCTCCAGGCACCCCAATAATTCTTTTAATATATAGGGCGCCGGGTTCATCTGGTGCTTTTAATATTACAATATCTCCCCGAGAAAGTTTAGAATGCCGTACTGCAATAACTCGGTCATTATTTTCAAAAGCTGGCTGCATCGATGGTCCACTGATAGTTTCATTAGCAAGTAAAAATCGAAATACAACTAAATATAATCCAATAATTATAATTGCTAAAATAAATACTTGTAGGAGCCAGTGACCAAAAGATTCAGCCGATTCAGTTTTATGTTTTGACATATTTTTGCTCCTTAATTTTTGCATCACTTTTATTATACCTGTTTTTATTTCTTTTGAATGGTAAAATCATTGCATAAGGAAGATAGAAAATGAAGAAATATCAAAATAAACTCAACAAATTAGATAAAGAACTCAACTATTTACCACTTCATGAGCAAGTTATTGCCATTAATAATATAATTACTAACCTAGAAAATGGAAAAATTTTACAAAAATCACCTAATTCACTTGGCTTTTTACCCGATAGCTTAGATATAATGATAGAGAAGACGGCAAGAAGCGAGAAGGCGCAAGAAGCAAATAATTTACTGAATAATTTTCGTAGCTTTCTCTCAAGAGAATATGGAATCTGGTCTTTGCCAAATTTGGAAACTGCTAAGTTAATCAAACAAGAATATGGAGTTAAATCGAGTTTAGAAATTATGGCAGGAAATGCATATTGGTCAAAAGCCCTAAGTGAGGTCGGCATAAAAGCGATAGCTAGTGATTCTTTTGCTTGGGCGAAAAGTTCAACAACGGGTGAAGCCCCAATTTTTGAAACAGAAAATTTGGATGCTATAAGTGCGATTAAAAAACATCCCGAAGTTGACTTGATTATTTGCTCTTGGGCACCCAATTTTGGGGAAGATGACGTAAATATCCTCAATCTTTATCGTCAGCTTGATTATCAGCCAGTTTTATTATTTATTGGTGAAAAATTTGGAGCAACAAATTCTACTACTTTTTGGCAAGAGGCAAAAACTACGACTAATAAAAAGGTTAATCATAGTTTTCGAAGTTTTGATTTCATCGATGAAAAGGTGTTTGAAGTAAAATAATGAAAATAAAACGACTTATTCTTTTAATAATTTCTTTTTTAGCTTTCTTAGGACTAGGCTTAATTTTGTCACGTCAGCAGTCCCAGAGAGCTGATCAAGTTTTAAGTAATAACGGTTTATCAAGCACATATTATGTTTTTAATCCTAAGAAAAAACACAATATTAAACAGTTCTTAACTTATGTTAATAAGAAATTCTCTCATGATAAAGTGCAGATTCACTTTGAATCAGATTATATTCCAGATCGAGTTTTAATTTGGGCTAACTACAATTTGAAAAGTCAACCGCTTGCTAAGGGAAGTTCTAGGTACTTTAGTAAAAATGACTTCGATGGAACAATTCCTTTTGCAGTTATTTCTTCAGATACTAAAGATAGAGTTGTAATCTTACAGAATAACCATTATCTAAAAGAGAATAATGATTATGTCACAATTATTGGTGAATTAAAGAAAAACAATGAGAGTCAAAATGGGGAGGCTGTTTACTATCTTTCAACTGGGATTAATCAGCCAACTGCAAAAGAATCAATTACTAACTATAAGGTAGTAGTAGATGGGTTGAATAAAAACGAGGCGAATGCTTTACAACATTATCTCTGGGGAAGTATGCAGATTAAGGACTTTAGTAAAACCTACAATAGGCAACATGGGATCAGTCCAACTAAAAAATTAATCGGTGCAATTTTCTGTGTTGTAATTGCACTGATAGTTGCAGCGATTGCAGCAGTCCTAGCTGAAAATCCGGTAAACTTAAAATATGTTCCTGGCAAAATCTGGGCTCATTTATTAGCTGATTCTGGTTTACGTTTCTTTTTAGCCAATGGAATAATTGTTATTTTGACTAGTTTGGGTTTACAAACGTGGAGTTTTTACTCTAATCACAGTCAGTTATATGTCCTATTTTTAATCGTTTTTGCAATGCAGATTATTACTTATGTATTAATGCTGCTTTTAATAAAAATTAAGAAGGAAAAATAATGTCATTGCCAATTGAATTTGTTGAGAAATATAAGAGCTTATTGGGAGAAGAAGAAAGTAGTAAATTTTTTACTGCAATTAATAGTCCAAGTAAAAAGGGATTTCGCTTAAACCCATTAAAGAATAAGTATCAGGATGTTCAATATAGTCTTAAAGAACCAATTGAATTTACTAAAGATGGATATTATGGAGAAATTTCAGGGCGCGATAGTGAGTGGACAGGCGGCTATGTTTACTCCCAAGATCCCTCGGCCATGTATCCAGCCGTTTCTCTTAATGTAAAACCTGGCGATAAGGTGCTGGATTTATGTGCTGCTCCAGGCGGCAAATCAACTGCATTAGCGAGTTTGCTAGATGGTAAGGGGCTCTTAGTAGCTAATGAAATTTCAAAAAGTAGAGCAAAGGATTTAAGAGAAAATCTCGAAAGATGGGGAGCTACAAATGTTGTAGTCACTAACGAAAGCCCCGATCGCTTATCAAAAAAATTGCCTCACTTTTTTGATAAAATTTTAGTTGATGCACCGTGTTCTGGAGAAGGGATGTTTAGAAAAGATCCTGCTGCGACACAATATTGGTCTCCTGACTATGTATTAACATGCCAAACTAGACAAAAAGAAATTCTGAGTGAAGCAATGAAGATGCTAAAGCCGGACGGAGAGATCGTCTATTCTACTTGTACATATTCTCCAGAAGAAGATGAAGAAATAGTAGCGTGGCTAGTTGAGAACTATCCATTAGAAATTGAACCTCTTAAGCTCTATTCCGGAATGTCGGCCGGTAGACCAGAGTGGTCAAAATCTAACTTGCCAGAATTAAAGGAAACGGTTAGACTTTGGTTTCAAAATGGAGTGGGAGAAGGCCAATTTGTTGCTCATCTGAAAAATATTGAAGAGAATCAAGAGATTTCAACTAAGGCTAAAAAGAGAAAGAACAAACGCCAGAAAAAGAGCACAATTACGCGTTTAAATAAAGATGAGATTAGTGTGGTGGCAAAAGTATTAGATAATTTTGCTCTACCATCTAGTTTAGAAAATTGGCAAAATGAGGTTTTGCAAAGTAATGGTCACGTCTTTGTCCCAGCTCTTGACCCAGACCGGCTAACTGAACTACATGTTCTAAATAATGGTGTTGAATTAGGGTTACTTAAGAAAAAGCGTTTTGAGCCAAGCCATCAACTAGCTGAGGTATTGGGACAAAAAGAACAAAAACAACTTATTAATTTTGAAGATAAGGCAGAGTATGAGCGATATATACATGGAGAGACGATTAAGATAGATAGTAATTTGCGCGGCTTTGTTTTGGTTGCTTATCAAGACCATATCTTCAGTTTCGGAAAAATTGGAAATGATCAAATTTTAAAGAACTTCTATCCAAAAGGTTTAAGAAAATAAAAAACTGGCTGAAAAGCCAGTTTTTTAGATTAATCAATAAATTTAACCGCAGTTCCGTAAGCAACGACAGATTGCATATCGCCCGCAATAGAGCCTGAATCAAAACGCATCATAACTACAGCGTCAGCACCCATTTCGTCGGCATTTTGACGAAGGCGAGCAATTGATTGATCTCTTGATTCAGTTAACATTGAGGTATAAGCTTTAATTTCACCACCGACAATACTTTTTAAGCCAGCACCAAAATCTCGAATTGCATTTTTTGATTGAGTTGTAACCCCAAAAACTTCACCAATAATTTCATATTTTCGACCGGGAATATTTTCAGTGGTTGTTACTAAAATTTGTTCTGCCATTTTTTGTCCTCCTAAAAATATTTTCTTAATTATACTGAATCAAAAACATGAAGACAATTATTTTTGTATAATTAAGAAAAGGCGAAACACAAGGAATATGTGTAATAGATTAAGGTGGTGAAATGATAAGTGGTCTTATCATTTTCAATTGCATTAGTTTTATTTTTACTGGCATTAGGAACATTTCTCTGGGTTTTAACTCATGAGAGGCGAAGCTTATGGTCAGGGATGACTTTAGTATGTGCAATAATTACTTTTGGTCTATTTACAGCTGTTAGTTTATTAATTGCTGCTGAAGTTTTTCCTGTTACCCATCAAGTTGTTTTGCTTATTTTTGTGCTAATATTAATGGCAATAATGTTTTCCGTTGTGGCTTTTATTGCAATTTTGATCATTATGTTTATTTATGATGGGATTAAGATTTTAATTCGCGAAGGTAATCGCTGGACTAATTTCTCATCGTTAGCAATGGGCATCGGAATTATTGCCTACTTATTTCTCTTTCCATTAGTCGGGAAATTAACTCATAACAATTTTGGAACTTATGTATATTTGTTTATTAACCTCGTAATTATTTATCTGATTTTTATTATGATGATGTATACTTTAACTTCTTGGATTAATCTAGTGAATATTAAGACTAAAAAGTTAGACTACGTAGTTGTACTTGGAGCAGGTTTAATGGGAAAAAGGGTAACACCGCTTCTTGCTGCAAGAATCAATCGTGGAATAGAAGTATATCGTCGTAATCCTGGCTCAAAAATCATTATGTCAGGGGGACAAGGACCCGGTGAAGAAATTCCTGAAGCAGTGGCAATGGCAAAATATGCTGAAGAAAAAGGTGTTCCGAAGAAAGATATTATTGTTGAAGATAAGTCAAAGACAACTAGAGAAAATTTGATTTTTTCACATAAATTGATGAAACCAGATTCTCGTTTTGCTATCGTAACTAATTCTTACCATGTATATCGTGCCCTAGTTCTGGCAAAGAGATTAGGTTTACAATGTATTGGCTATGGTGCAAAAACAAAGTGGTACTTTACCTTAAATGCCTTTGTACGTGAATTTATTGCCTACTTAACAATTACTTGGCGCTTGCAATTAAGTGTTGTGGGATGCATTGGATTAGGAGTTATAGGATTGGCAATAGTGAGGCAAATTATAAGATGAAAAATATAAAAATAATCGCAATTGATGTTGATGGTACATTATTAAATTCTAAAAAAGAACTGACTCTAAAAGTAAAAAATACAATTTTAAAAGCAAAGCGTGCAGGAATAAAAATTGTTATTGCTACAGGTCGACCATTGAGCGGAGTAGAAAAGATTCTGACTGAGTTAGGTTTAAATGATCAAGAAGATCAATACGTCGTTTGTTTTGGCGGTGGAGTAGTAGAAACAACGGCTGGCGATGTCTTGTTTGAGAAAAAATTAACTTATGACAATTATCTGGATTTAGAGACAATTTCCTTAAAATTAGGTCTACACTTTCATGCCTCAGCACCAGATAGGATTTATACCGCAGATCGAGATATTGGAGACTATACTCTATATGAGGCTAACTTAGTTAATTTAGGTATTTCTTACCGTACACCAGCTGAGATGAAAGATATTCCAATTATTAAGTGTATGTATGTAGATCGGCAAGATTTGCTAGATCAAAAAATTGCTGATCATAGACCTTTTGCTCATCTGGATGATGAAATTACTTTTGCTAAAACAGCACCCTTTTATTATGAAGCAAATCCTAAAGGTGTTTCTAAAGGAAATGCTTTAAAATTTCTTTGTCACAAATTGAATTTAAGTAGTGAGAATTTGATAGCTATTGGAGACGAAGAAAATGATCTAAGCATGATTAAACTTGCTGGTATTGGAGTAGCAATGGGTAATGCAGTCCCAGCCGTGAAAGAAGCAGCTCAAAGAGTAACAAGTGATTGTGATCATGATGGTGTAGCAGAGGCAATTGAAAAAATTTTATAAGTAAAATAATAAGGCTTTTGGATTAAGTTCCAAAAGCCTTATTTAATTTGTTAACGATGTTTAGGCGGAATTTTTGATTTTCTTTGTTTAAATAATTCCATTATTAATTGGAAGAGGCCATAAATGATCAGTAAAATTCCTAAAATAATGACTGCTTGGCGACTGAAGTAATTAGGATTTACAATTACAATAATGCCAGCTGCGAAAGCAATTAAACTTTCAACCACATCAATGATATTTTTGAAAATTCCATTTTTCTTATTTTTAACGATTACATTACGTAATCTGACATATGCAAAACCGATCAAGAAGATCCCTAGAACATAGTGAGCTAAGAAAGCCAATAAACGGTTATTAGAAATAATCGCAACAGCTAAGCCAAAAACAATGAGATAAGTAATAATAAAGAATTGCTTTGACTTAGGCACTAAATGGGAGTTAGCAGCTGTAACAATGTGATAGCCACTCCATCCAATACAAAAGACGCCAACTATTCCTCCAAATGCTCGATAGGCATAATCAGGAATCGTCAGGTTTACAATACCAAGAATAATTAATACCCATCCAATAATTGAATTGGGATTTATAAATAATTTTTCTAGATGAGTTGCTTTAATACTGCGCCAGATAGTTTCCCATAAACTCCCAAGAACAAATCGCGTTCTTCTAGATGAATTAGTAAGAGAGAAAAGAATAGCGCCAAAACCACCAAAACCATTTTTATTAAGTTCTGTAATTTTGGTTGCTCCACTAGCTGCAAAAGCATTAAATAGATCATTGGTTAGGGCTTCACGTTCTTGAAGATTTGCTTCACCAATCCATTGATTTATGATTTGATTATATATTTTAGAAGTTGGATTGCGATGAGCTCTAGTAATAAAGTGAGAACCCGATACTTCCCAGCTCATTGGATCGTGTTGAGCTAGTTTTGGCCGATCACTAACTAAAATTGTTGGGGTAATGTTTTCTGGCTCAAAAAGCCGGCCAATGATACTAAATTCAGGCACATAACGTTTTAGTTTATCAGTTACCCCATCAACTTGAGTACTAAGCCCAGGACTATCAAAAGTGCAAATAGTTTTGATCTGCTTTTTTAAGTCATCAGGTAAGTTAACTGCTGCATATTCAGCAAGATTACCACCTTTGGAGTGACCAGCTAAACTGTAGACTTGTTTAGTAGTCTTTAAAATATTTGTCAGATACTTCAGAGCATATTTTTGTGCACCGGTTGTTCTAAAACTAATTTCAAAATCTTCTTTCCAGCCAACTAAGCTATCATCTGTTCCTCGAAATGAAATAAAATTAGTATCATTATCAAGACTAATTTTGATTGCAGAAAATTGTATCCGATCAGTAAGAACATCCACAAAGTAAGATAATTTTGCATCCCCAAAACGAACAGAATTTGCCATTAATTTTAGTAAATCTTGATACTTATAATGGTCGAGATGTTGATTTGAAGAATTAAAATATTTTTCAGCGGCTTCTTTTATTGAAATTTCTTTATTAGAATCGGGGACAATTCCATTAAGATGAATATAAGAAAACGTGGCAATTACTAATGCATCAACTTCGTCAAAGGGTCGTACAGAAAGGGAAATGTCGCCACGCCATTTTATGTAAGACAAAATATTATTTGTATCCATATTTCATCCATCCTTTCTGCCAATTACAATTATTATATAGATAAATGTTATAGTTTTTATTAACGAATTGCTAATAAAAAAGAAAATCACTCACTCTCCTTAAGTCTACCACATGCTAAATGAGGCGATTAATTAACTTGCGGTATTGATAAATATTTGTAGCCAGTTTGAAATTAAAGAAAATTTTATTAATAAAAATAAGCTGGAAATAAAAGAAAG
Source organism: Lactobacillus sp. UMNPBX19 (assembly GCF_002553805.1). Classification (NCBI taxonomy): domain Bacteria; kingdom Bacillati; phylum Bacillota; class Bacilli; order Lactobacillales; family Lactobacillaceae; genus Lactobacillus; species Lactobacillus sp. UMNPBX19. Next base: position 22,944 of record NZ_PCYR01000011.1, on the reverse strand, counting down.
AGACTGATTAAATATAAAAATCAGTCTCTTTTTAAATTAACTATATGATGATAATCTTATTGAGATTTAACTGTTAAATTTTTTACCCCAAGCCCATGGATCTTCATGCCAGGTTTTTAAAATATCATATTGGTCACTGGTAATATGTCCGGATTCATTTTCTTTTTTAAGTAATTCAGGATAAGAAAGAAGGGGAGTATATTTTACATTTGCTTCTTTAAAGTTTTCTTTTGCATCTGGCAAATAATAAGTGAAGATTGAAGCAATCCCAGCTACTTTTCCACCATCTTTTTCAGTAGCTTTAACTGCGTTTAAAACTGATCCACCAGTGGTAATTAGATCATCAATTAAGACAATTTGATCATTTTCTGAAAAACGACCTTCGATTTGACGACCTTTACCGTGATCTTTAGGTTTTGGACGAACATAAATCATCGGTAAATGTAATTTTTCGGCAACTAAAGCAGCATGAGGAATACCAGCAGTTGCAACTCCGCCAATAATTGTTGCTTGAGGAAATTCTGCCGCAATTAGGTTGGCTAGGTCACTAGCAATCATATCACGCAGTTCTGGATAAGAAACAGTTAACCGAAGATCGGTATAGATTGGTGAAAGCATTCCACTTGCATAAGTGAAAGGTTTATCAGGAGAAATAGTAATAATTTTTTCTTTGATTAATTGACTAATAATTTGATCTTTATGCATGTTAGTTGAACTCCTTTTTAATTGCTTCGTATGCGGCTTCTGGATCAGTAGCTAAAGTAATTGGCCGACCAACAACAATCGCTGTTGAACCCCATTCTTTTGCTTGAAGTGGAGTAGCTACGCGTGATTGATCATCTTTAGCATTACCAGCTGGTCTAATTCCAGGAGTTACGTACAAAAAGTCTTCTCCAACTTTTTGACGTAAATTTTTAACTTCAAGTGGAGAACAAATTACACCGTCTGCACCTGCTTTTTTAGCTGTTGTAGCTAAGCTTAATACTTGATCATTCATCGATAAATTGCAATTTTGCTCATAATGTAGAATTTCGTCTGAAATAGAAGTTAATTCAGTTACAGCTAGTAATTTAGGAACATTTTTATCAATCGGAGTTCCCGCAATTAACCCATCTTTTGCAGCCTTAATCATTTGACTACCACCAAGTGCGTGAACCGTGGTGTAGGTAATACCCAAACGAGCTAATGCTTTTGCGCCATTATAGACTGTATTAGGAATATCGTTCATCTTTAGGTCTAAAAAGATTTGATACCCCTGTTCTGATAATTGTTTTACGATTTTAGGGCCTTCGTTAAAGAAGAGTTCCATCCCGATCTTAATAAAAACATTTTCAGGTTTACCTAGTTTCGGTAATAGTTCATTTAATTTCTTTTCATTGTCTAAATCTAAGGCAACGATAACAGGTCTACTCATTTTTCCTCCATAAAAAAAGTCTATACCGAGCGCAGAGAGACACTAGGTATAGACTTTCTCAGATAATTTAAGCCAATAATTCTAACTTGCGGTCTCTCTGTACCGTTTAAAGTTTAATCAAAGTGAAGTTTAGCATCTTCGAGAAAGAATTACAAATAAAATTTTTGACTTTGAAAAAAATAAAAAAGCGTGTACAATCAATTCTTGAAAAATAATTGAATGACAGAGAGCATTCATTTTGGAGGAAAATATGATTAATACACACGTAAAATTACCAGGATTAGATTTAAAAAATCCAATTATGCCAGCAAGTGGTACCTTTGGTTTTGGGGATGTACCGGCAGCCAAGAAATTTGATTTAAATGATTTGGGAGCAATGGTAATAAAGACGACTACTCCTCATAGTACAACAGGTAATCCGCAGCCCCAAATAGCTGTTTTAAATACTGGGGTGTTGAATTCAGTTGGATTAACTAATCCCGGTGTGGATGCGGTGATCAAAGATAAATTAACTCCGTTGCGTAATGAATATCCTGCCTTGCCAATTATGGCTAGCGTTGGTGGAGAAGATGAAGCAGGATATCTTGAAGTAGCTAAGAAGCTATCTGATTCTGGACTAGTAAATGCCTTAGAGATTAATGTTTCTTGTCCGAATGTGAATCAGGGCGGAATGAGCTTTGGCGTTCATCCTGATGTAGTGGAAGAATTGACTAAAAAAATTAAGTCAGTCGTAAAAATTCCAATTTATGTAAAATTAACCCCTAATGTCACTGATATTACGCAGATTGCGAAAGCAGCTGAAAATGGTGGCGCAGATGGATTATCCTTAATCAATACTCTTTTGGGAATGGAGATTGATGTTGAAACTAGAAAGCCTGTTTTAGGTCACAATATTGGTGGTCTTTCGGGAGAAGCCGTAAAACCAATTGCTATTAGAATGGTTCACCAAGTTCGAGAAAGTACAACTTTACCAATTATTGGGATGGGTGGAATCAGTTCTGCTAAAGATGTAATTGAATTTATCCTAGCTGGTGCTAATGCAGTTGCTGTTGGAACGGCTCATTTTAAGGATAGTCTTGCTTCAAAGCATATTGCTGATGACTTACCAAAGGAATTAGAAAAGTTAGGAATTACAGATATTAATCAATTAGTGAATAAAGTCAATTTTAATTAAATGGCTTGACAAAAATCAGAAAGTACAGTAATTTTAAAACAATAAATGTCCTTTAAAATTAGTCCCGTGAGGCTAGCAAGGCAGGCTTAAATAAGTATGACTTTACTATAAGCTCCTAGTCTCAAGAACTAGGAGCTTTTTTTATGGGTAAAATCAGGAGGAAAAATATGGCAAAGGAAATTTGGGATGCACTAGCAATGAAGCGTGCATTAACTCGAATTACTTATGAAATTATTGAGCAAAATAAGGGTACTGATAATCTTGTTTTAATTGGAATCAAGACAAGAGGAGTTTATTTAGCCAAGAGAATTCATGACCGAATTCAAAAATTAGAAAATGTTGATGTGCCAATCGATGAGCTAGATATTACGCTTTATCGTGATGATCGTCATGATGCTTTACTAAAACAAGATCCAGTAGTCAATTCTAACCAAATTGATGTTGATATTACCGATAAGAAAGTAATTTTAATTGACGATGTAATTTATACTGGTCGAACAATTAGAGCAGCGATGGATGCTTTGATGGATGATGGACGTCCTAGTTCAATTAAAGTGGCAGTTTTGGTAGATCGCGGTCACCGTGAATTACCAATTAGAGCTGACTTTGTCGGTAAGAATATCCCAACTGCAGCTAACGAACAAGTTGCTGTTAACATGGTAGAAAAAGATGGTAAGGATTCAGTTGAACTGAAATCTCTATCAAAATAATTAAGAAATATTAATTTAATAGTCAACCATTTAATTGACTCCAGAGAGGGCCAGAAGGGTTGCTATATTTTTCGTATACAAGAATATGAAAAATAGGCCTGGAGCAATTAAATGCTTCAGGCCTTTTGCTTTAGAAAGAATAAAAAATGGAAAATTTAAATCTTGTTAGTTTACCACATTTTGTTAGTGTAGAAAATCTGAGTGTTGAACAAGTTGAAGCTTTAATTAATCGAGCAGAATATTTTAAAAATGGTGGAGCTACGCCTAATCTAACAGATCCCATCTATATTACTAATATGTTTTTTGAAGATTCAAGTAGAACGCATACTAGTTTTGAAATGGCTGAAAGAAAATTAGGTTTAACTGTAATTCCATTTGATCCTGCTCATTCTTCAGTTAATAAGGGAGAAACATTATATGATACATCCCTGATTATGGAAGCTGTGGGAGTGAATATTGAAGTAATTCGTCATTCAAAAAATGAATACTATCAAAATTTAATCCGCCCTCAAAATCATCAACATTTAGATATTGGAATAATTAATGCCGGAGATGGCAGTGGGCAACATCCAAGTCAATGTTTGTTAGACATGATGACAATTCATGAACATTTTAAGCAATTTAAAGGTCTAAAAGTAGCTATTGTTGGCGATATTACTAATTCACGAGTTGCTAAAAGTAATATGGAATTACTCCATCGGTTAGGAGCTGAAGTTTACTTTTCAGGACCTGAATATTGGTACTCGAAGGAATTTGATAAATATGGAAAATATGAAGAACTAGATAAGTTGATTTCCGAGATGGATGTGATGATGCTCTTAAGAGTTCAACATGAAAGACACAGTGATGATCCTAATGAAAAGAATTTTAATGCAAAAGCATATCATGAAAAATACGGAATTAATAACCAACGCTATCAAGAATTAAAGCCAAATGCAATTATTATGCACCCCGGTCCAATTAACCACGATGTTGAATTAAGTGCAGATTTGGTGGAAAGCGACAAGTGTATGTTTACTCGTCAAATGCAGAATGGTGTGTTTATGAGAATGGCAATGATTGAGGCAGTCTTACGAGGAAGAAAATTAGGAGGGCTCAAGTAATGACTACTGTAATTAAAAACGGAACTGTGTACCAAAACGGCCACCTAATCAAAGCCGATGTTTTAATCGATGGTCAAAAAATTAAGTCTATTGGAACCGATCTAGAAGGGGAAGAAATAATTGATGCTAGCGGGATGATAGTTAGCCCAGGCTTAGTGGATGTTCATGTGCATTATCGTGATCCCGGTCAAACCTATAAGGAGGATATCAAAACTGGTAGTCAAGCGGCAGCACGTGGGGGTTTTACAACTGTTGGTGCTATGCCTAATGTCACTCCTGTTCCTAATACAGCTGAATTAATGGAGAAAATGGTTAGAGAAAATCAAAAAAAGGGGTTAGTTCATATTCTCCAGTATGGTCCTGTCACTAAGGATGAAACAACTGATATTATTCCTGACTACGCAGAACTTAAGAAAGCAGGCGCATTTGCATTAAGTAATGACGGACATGGAGTTCAAAGTGCGCAGACAATGTATCTGGCCATGCAAAAGGCTAAAGAAAACAACTTAATTATTGCAGCCCATGCCCAAGATGATTCACTTTTTAATAAAGGAATTGTTAATGAAGGAATAGCAGCTGAAAAATTAGACTTACCACCAGTTACAGAACTTGCTGAGACTACGCAAATTTCTCGTGATCTCCTTTCAGCACAAAAAACAGGAGTCCATTACCATATTTGTCATGTTTCGACAAAAACCAGTGTAGAATTAGTTCGTTTAGCAAAAGCACGAGGGATTAAGGTAACGTGTGAGGTTGCACCACACCATATTTTATTGACAGATAGCGATATTCCAGAAGACGATCCTTACTTTAAGATGAATCCACCACTAAGAAGTAAAGAGGATCAAGCAGCTCTTTTAGTTGGGATGCTAGATGGAACAATTGATTTAATTGCTACTGACCATGCTCCCCATGCTAAAGCGGAAAAAGAAGGTAGTATGCGAGGAGCCGCTTTTGGAATTACAGGAAGTGAGACAGCATTTAGCACTCTTTATACTAGATTTGTAAAGGAAGAGAAAGTTTTCACGCTTGAACAATTACTATCTCTTCTTACTGATAAGCCGGCTACAGTATTTGGTATAAAAAGCGCAGGTCTTCTTGCACCTGGTGAGAATGCAGATATTGCGATTTTTGATATTGAGCATCAAAAAGAAATTAAAGAAGAGGATTTTAAGTCTAAAGGAGTAAATACACCATTTACTGGTCAGAAAGTATATGGGGAGACAGTGATGACATTTGTTGATGGTAAAGTTGTATATCAAAGGGGAACAAAATGAAACGCTATTTAATTTTAGAAGATGGTAGCATTTATGAAGGCAAAGGCTTTGGAGATGATTGTGAAAGTAGCGGTGAGGTTGTTTTTACAACAGGGATGACGGGCTATCAAGAAGCAATTACTGACCAAAGCTATGCTGATCAGATTTTGGTTTTTACTAATCCGTTAATTGGAAACTATGGAATTACTTTGGCAGATTATGAATCACTTGAGCCTCAAATTAAGGGTGTAATTTGCCACCAAGTAGCGCGTCACCCAGACAATTGGCGTATGCAAACAACCTTGCCAAAGTTTTTAAAACAATTAAATATACCTGGCTTGCAGGGAATTGATACTCGTGAATTAGTTAAGAAATTAAGAATTCACGGTACTCTAAAAGGAAGAATTACTGATTCAAAGGAAAATGCAGCAAGTATTGCTCAAGAATTAAAGCAAAGAAACATTACCCAAGGTGTAATCAGCCGTGTTTCAACGAAAAATTCTTATCCAGTTCCTGGCTCGAAAAGAAATATAGTTGTTATTGACTTTGGTATTAAGCACAGTATTTTACGAGAATTAGCGGAGAGAGACTGTAACTGTATTGTCTTACCTTACACTGCAACAGCCGAAGAAATTTTAAATCTTAATCCAGACGGAGTGCTTTTATCAAATGGGCCTGGAAATCCAGAAGAAATGCTTACGGCTGCAAAAATGGTCCAAGAAGTTGAAAAACATGTTCCGCTATTTGGAATTTGTATGGGCCATCAAGTCTTTGCTCTAGCAAATGGGGCTAGTACCTACAAAATGAAGTTTGGACATCGCGGCTTTAATCATCCTGTAAGAGAAATTGCCACTGGTAATATTGGTTTTACTTCGCAAAATCACGGCTATGCGGTAGATCCGAAATCTATTGATAAAGAAAACTTGATGATTACTCATGTTGAAGTAAATGATGGCACAGTTGAAGGATTACGTCATAAAAAATATCCTGCCTTTTCAGTCCAATTTCACCCTGATGCAACTCCAGGCCCTCATGATGAAGACTCATTGTTTGATGATTTTATGTCAATGATTGACCAAAGAAAGGAAGAAGAGCGTCATGCCTAAGAGAACAGATATTCATAAGATTATGGTAATTGGTTCTGGTCCAATTATTATTGGTCAAGCTGCAGAATTTGATTATTCAGGAACACAGGCTTGCTTAGCTCTTCGTGAGGAGGGCTATGAAGTAGTATTAGTTAATTCAAACCCTGCTACGATCATGACTGACACTACTATTGCAGACAAGGTTTATATTGAACCCCTAACTGTGGAATCAATCTCAAGAATCATTAGACAAGAGTATCCTGATGCAATTTTACCAACGCTTGGTGGGCAAGTTGGATTAAATATGGCTCTTTCATTAGCTAAAACAGGAATTTTGGATGAGTTAAATATTGAATTATTAGGAACAAGACTTTCTTCGATTGAACAAGCAGAAGATAGAGAGAAATTTAAAGAGTTATGTAAAGAATTGGGTGAACCCGTTCCACCATCAACAACTGTTAATACTGTTGAAGAAGCTTTAGAGTTTGGCGATAGAATTGGCTATCCAATTATCGTTCGTCCAGCCTTTACTATGGGTGGAACTGGTGGTGGTATTTGTAATAATCATGAAGAGTTAGCAAAAATTGCCAAGAATGGATTAGAACTGTCACCTGTTACTGAATGTTTAATTGAGAAATCAATTGCGGGCTATAAAGAAGTTGAATTTGAAGTAATGCGTGATCATGATGATAATGCAATGATTGTGTGTTGCATGGAGAATTTTGATCCAGTTGGAATTCATACTGGGGATTCTATTGTTTTTTCACCTAGTCAGACTTTGAGTGATAAAGAATACCAAATGCTTCGTGATTGTTCTTTACGTTTAATTAGGGCTCTTAAAATTGAGGGAGGTTGTAATGTTCAGCTAGCCTTAGATCCTAATAGCTTTGACTATGATGTTATTGAGGTGAATCCTCGAGTTTCACGATCAAGTGCATTGGCTTCAAAGGCAACAGGTTATCCTATTGCAAAAATGGCCGCAAAGATTGCAATTGGGATGACACTAGATGAGATTAAAAATCCGGTAACTGGAACAACGTATGCTGAATTTGAACCAGCTTTAGATTATGTCGTCTGCAAAATTCCTCGCTGGCCATTTGATAAGTTTTCTAAGGCCGACCGCACTTTGAGTACCCAAATGAAGGCTACTGGTGAAGTAATGGCAATTGGTCGAACAGCTGAAGAGGCAATGCAAAAGGCAGTAAGATCCCTTGAAATTGACGAAAAAGATCTCTATTCTGAAGCAGTTCATCATGCAAGTGATGAAGAGATAGAGAAAAAACTAGTTAAAGCGCAAGATGATCGACTCTTTTATTTAGCAGAAGCCTTTCGCAGAGGGTATAGTCTTGAAGATGTTCATGAATTAACCAAAATTAACTTTTATTTCTTAGATATTGTTAGTCACATGGTAGAGATGGAAAAAAATATCCAAGAAAATAAGGATAATCTTGAAACTTTACGTTTAGCTAAGAAATATGGTTTTAGTGATGCAACTATTGCTACTTTATGGAATGAAAGTGTTCATCAAGTTAGAGACTTGCGTAAAAAGAATGGGATCATTCCAGTCTATAAGATGGTTGATACTTGCGCCGCAGAGTTTGAATCAAAGACGCCATACTTTTACTCAACTTATGATGGTGAGAATGAATCACATAAGTCTGGTAAAAAATCAGTAATTGTTATTGGTTCTGGTCCAATTAGAATCGGACAGGGTGTCGAGTTTGATTATGCAACTGTTCACTGCGTAAAAGCACTTCAAAAGATGGGCTATGAAGCCATTGTTATTAATTCAAATCCAGAAACTGTTTCAACTGACTTTTCAATTTCTGATAAATTGTATTTTGAACCCCTAACCTTAGAAGATGTATTGAATGTTTGTGATTTGGAAAAGCCCGAAGGTGTAATTGTTCAGTTTGGAGGACAGACTTCAATTAATTTGGCTGCTGGGTTGAAAGATCACGGGATTAAAATTTTGGGAACCAGTGTTAAAGATCTTAACCGTGCAGAGGATCGTGAACTATTTGATCAAATAATTAAGAAACTTAAATTAAATCAACCAAAGGGCTTAACTGCAACAACACATGAAGGAGTTATTAAAGCGGCTGAAGAGTTAGGGTATCCGGTCTTAGTTCGTCCAAGTTATGTGCTGGGTGGAAAGGCAATGGAAATTGTTTACAACAAGAGTGAGCTTGAAGAATACTTGTATGACCACGTAGACATTGCAGCTGATCATCCAATTTTAGTAGATGACTATTTAGACGGTCGTGAGTGTGATGTCGATGCAATTTGTGATGGGCAGGATGTTTTACTACCCGGAATTATGGAACACATTGAACATGCTGGTGTTCACTCTGGCGATTCAATGGCGGTTTACCCACCACAGAACTTTATGGATGAAGTTAAAGATAAGATTATGGATGTTACGCGTAAGCTTGCTCTTACTTTGAATTGTGTGGGAATTATGAACATTCAATTTATTGTGAGAAACGGTGAAGTTTATGTAATTGAAGTAAATCCTCGTGCAAGTAGAACAGTTCCATTTTTAAGTAAGATAACTGGAATTGAAATGGCACAAGTTGCGACTCGGGTAATTATGGGCGAAAGGCTGGTGCAGCAGGGCTATAGTGATGGTCTAGCACCTGAACCAGAGATGATTAGTGTTAAGGCTCCAGTCTTTAGTTTTAGTAAGTTAGCTGACGTAGACTCATATCTTGGCCCAGAAATGAAATCGACAGGTGAAGTAATGGGAAGCGACCATACTTTTGCGAAAGCTCTTTATAAGGCTTTTGCCGGAGCTAAGATGCAACTACCTGAAAATGGAAATGTTTTGTTAACAATTGAAGACAAGGATAAAGAAAAGATTCTTCCAATTGCAAAGAGATTTGCAAGAATTGGTTATCGAATTTTTGCTACTAAGGGTACAGCGAACTTTTTAAAGAATAATGAGTTACATGTTGATCTTGTAACTAAAGTTCATGAAAACGAAAATGCAGATGGCAATATCTTAAATGAATTAAGAGAGGGAAGAATTGACTTAGTGATTAATACCATGGGACACGATATTGAAAAGAATTCTGATGGCTTTATTATTAGACAAATGGCTATTCAACAGAATGTCCCATTACTAACAGCTCTTGATACAGCTGACGCACTCTTAACATCTCTTGAAAATAGATCATTTGCAACAGACGCTTTAAAATAGGAATGCTCCCTGATTGAGGAAAAGATACAAATGGTAAAAGAAATTTGGGATAAACTTGCAATGCAGCGAGCTATTGTTAGGATTACATATGAAATTATTGAAAGGTATAAGGAAGTAGATGATCTGGTTTTAGTTGGAATCAAAACTCGTGGGGTCTATTTAGCACGTAGAATTGGGGATCGACTTGAAGAAATTGAAAAGAAGATTGTTCCAGTAGGCGAACTAGATATAACCTCTTATCGAGATGATCGTAGAGTTGATATTAATCAAGAAAAGATTTCAAACTTAGAACCAAAAAATTTAAATATTACTAATAAACATGTTGTATTAGTAGACGATGTTCTTTATACCGGAAGAACTATTCGGGCTGCGATGGATGCTTTGATTGCAACTGGACGTCCAAAGTCAATTGCAGTTGCGGTTTTGGTGGATCGAGGACATCGAGAATTACCAATTAAGGCCGATTTTGTTGGAAAGAATATTCCAACAGCTTTGAGCGAACAAGTAGCGGTTAATGTTAAAGAAATCGATGGTATTGATAGTGTTGAGCTAATTAAATTAAAGTAGAAAAAAACTGTATCATTCTGTAAAATCAGATGATACAGTTTTTTTGCTCTATTATTCTATTACTTTTGCGCCTAAGGCATTTTTAAAATGATCCAAGGCCCATTCTTGACCATGCTCGGTAAAGGTAGCAACACCCTTACTTGGAATAGTTAAATCATAGTTTAAATTATAGGCAGTCATAGCCGTATGAAGCACACAAATGTCTGTACATACCCCAGTTAGCCATAAATCGTTAATTTTACGTTCACGTAAGTAATTATCGAGATTAGTATTTTGGAAAGAAGAATAGCGATTTTTGTTAAATTTATATACTCGGTCACTAGACTTGTGAGTTTCATACCAATCTTTTAACTTACCGTATAACTCTTGTCCTGGTGTACCAACAATATTATGTGGTGGGAAGAGCTTATATTCCGGACTAAATGTATCACCGGTATGTCCATCAGTTGGAAAAATTACATAGTCTCCATTATCATAAAATTTATTTGCTAATTCGATTAAATAATCTTCTAAAGCTTGAGCTGGTTTTCCACAGGTAAGAGAACCATTATCTGCAATAAAGTCATTGGTGTAGTCAATAATTAATAGTGCCTTTTTCATATTTTGTCCTTAAAAATTAAAATTATCCCGAATTACGTAAACCAGAAGTTACACCATTAATGGTAATTGGTAAAATGCTTTCGTAAACGCCAGCAATATCGTCGACCCGATCACGTTTGATCATTTCAACTTGAATGTAGTTAAGAATGTTAAAGTATGGCATCCGGTAATTCAAGCTCATCTTTAAACTTGGGTTATCTGCAAGTAATTCTTTGTTACCTTCAATTTGAAGGATTACTTCTTTAGTAAGTTTCCATTCTTGATAGATAGTATCAAAGACTTTTTTAGTATCTTCATCTTCACATAGGTCCGCATATTGTTTTGCAATATCCATGTTAGATTTGGAAAGAACCATATCTACGTTAGAAAGTAGAGAATGGAAGAATGGCCAGCCCTGATACATCTTTTGTAAAGTATCTAAGTTGTGAGAATCAGCATCGATAAAGTGCTTAAAGGCAGATCCAACTCCATACCAACCTGGAAACATAATTCGACTTTGTGACCAAGAGAATACCCATGGAATAGCTCTTAAGCCTGAAAAATCAGTAATCTTCTTTCTTGCTGCTGGACGAGAACCAATATTCAAGTTGGAAATTTGCTTAATTGGGGTAGCTTGCAAGAAGTAGTCAAGAAAGGCAGGCGTTTCAAAAACTAATTTGCGGTAAACTTTATTGCTATCAAGTACAATCTTATCCATTGAAGCACGGAATTCGCCAATGTCGTCTTCGCTTACGATTTGTTTAGAAACAATTCGATCGATTGTTGCTGAAGCGAGCATTTCTAAGTTGTAGTAAGCAGTATCCCGATTACCATATTTATTTTGAATAATTTCGCCTTGTTCAGTCATTCTAATTCGGTCATTGATTGAGCCGAAAGGTTGAGCAGTAATAGCTTCATATGAAGGACCGCCCCCTCGACCAACAGTTCCGCCGCGTCCGTGCATGAAGGTAATGTTAACACCTAATTTTTTGCCCATAGCAGTTAAGTCTTTTTGAGCTTTATAAAGGTTCCAGCAAGAAGCTAAGTAGCCACCATCTTTGTTAGAGTCAGAATAACCAAGCATGATTTCTTGATAATCATTTTGAGAAGCGAGCCATTTTTTAACAATATCTAAGTTCAAAAACTCTTTCATGATTTCACGAGAGTTTTCCAAGTCTTCAACTGTTTCAAATAATGGAACTACTTGAATACGGGCTCCTTGGTTATCTAAAAGATCATATTCTTTAAGCATAATTGCTTGTTCAAGAAGATCAGAGACACTTTCAGTATGAGAAATAATGTGTTGTTTAATTACATCTTCACCAATACAATCCTTGAGTTGACGAGCAGTCTTGTAGATCTTCAATTCTTTTTGAAGTAATTCAGATTTAGGCTTATTATTAGCGTGCAAATTACGTGGATCATTATTTAGTTCGTTAAGTAAAACCTTAATCTTGTCTTTTTCTGGCAATTCACTATAATTGTCACAAATTCCAGCACTCTTGAGTAATTCGGCAACACATGCTTCATTTACACTAGAATCTTGACGCATGTCAATTGTTGCCAAATGGAAGCCAAAAATATCAATTGCTTCTAAAAGCTCAGTGAAGAAGCTTATAATAACTGCTTGGTCATGGTCTTGTTCAAGTGATTCTTTAATCGTAACTAAATCTGCCTTAAAATCTTGAGGATCATTATAAACAGGGATCTTATCTAAATTCTCTAAGTCGCGCTTTTTAACGAAGCTATTCTTATCAGCTGTACCCAAAAGTTGATATTCAGTGTGAAGTAATCTACTTTCAATATAGTAGAAGGCACGGCGATAAGGTTCATTTGTTCTAAATGGTGAGTCATCATTTGAAAGCTCTGAAAGTCTTTCAACAGCCGGGGAAGTCTTCATGTAAGATGTGGACATTGAAATAGTACGGTAAAGTTTATTGAGCTTTTTAATATAATATTCAAAAATTACCTGGCTTTGTAAACTTGCACTTAATTTTAAGGTATCAGCTGTTACATAAGGATTACCGTCACGGTCACCGCCGATCCACATCCCCATAGTGATTGGAGTTGCACCTTTGAGATCTAAGTTATGTTTCTCAGCTAATTCTTGATAGCGGGCAGTAAACTTAGTAATTGCGGGAATCAAAGCTTTAGGATAGTAGGCTAAAACATTGGTAATTTCGTTAGATACTTGTAGTTTGTGACTACGAATAATATCTGTCTGCATTAAAATTTCAATGTAAGCACGGAGTTTTTCAGTCCATTCAGCTTGATTGATTGTTCCATTCTTAACTTCACGGTAGCTACGCAATAAGTTGTGGATTTGATCAGTTAGTTCAAGAACAGTCTTTCTTTGCACTTGAGTAGGGTGCGCGGTTAAAACTGGAACAACATTAACATGTTTCAGTATTTCATTAGCATTTTCTTTTTGAGCAACTAAGTCGATAGTATCTTCAAGCTTACCAAGATAATCCTGATCAGTATTATTGAGTAAGTTAACCTCGCTAGCTAATTCTACATCTTCAGAAATATTTACTAATAAAGGTAAAGTTGCAAAATAACGAGCAACAACAATCATTTCTTGATTTGTTAAGTTAGCAACTCGCTTTTCAAGGGTATCGTAATCTTTTTGAGCAGAAATTTTGATTAAGTCTTGAATTTTATTAAAAATCAGATCCCCACTTAATTGACGCGTACTTTCGTTAAGTAGGTTGGTCAAAATTTTAACTTCTTCAGCAACCATTGCATGATCACTGCTATTTTCTAACTTCTTGATGGACATTAAAATGATTCCTCCTTTTTTGTGAAAGATTTAACATAAGGATATCACAGATTTTTATGTTTGAATATTAGTTTGAAACATAATTTTTTTGAGCTTTTTCAAACATTGTTAAAACCTTTCTAGCTGAGTTTTCAATCGAAAGAGATTTGGCATAGTTTTGATAGTTCGCACTCATTGTTTTTAAGTCTTGAGGATGGGTAATCCAGTAATCAATTCTCTTTGCTAAAATTTGGCTATTGCCAGCTGGAAAACGATTTTTTGGACTTAAAGCATAAACGCTAGTTGAAGAAAGCGGACTTTCCGCAATTACTGGTACACAACCAGTAGCGAAAGCTTCCATGCAAGCCATCCCTTCAACTTCGACATTTGCACAATGAACAACAATACTTGATTGATTCATTGTATGTTTTAGTTCATCTCTATTATAAAAAGCAAGATGAGCGTTGACGTTTAGTTTATGACAGAGATCGATATATTCAGACTTGAGTGGACCTTTACCGGCTAAAATAAGATGAATTTTATCTTTATATTTACTAAGTGAAATAGCTTTAATTAGAGTCTTTTGATCTTTTTCATTAGAAAAACGCCCAACTGAAAGAATCGTAAAGGAATTCGACTTAAGATTTCTTTGATTCTCCTCTAAGTAATAATTGCTAATTCCGTTTGAAATAACAACTAACTTAGCCCTAAAATTATATTTTTGTAGCCTTTGTTTAACCTTGGTGGTTGGACATTGTAAATAATTGCAGTAGTTAAAAGTTGTATCACGAAAAATCTTCATGAAAGTAGAATTGATACTATGATGATCTAAGATAGGTACAGAGGCAGTTAAGTTCTCGGGATAAAGATGAAAAGTTCCAGTAATTGGCTTTTTCAGCTCTTTAGCAATTTTGCCTGCGTATGAGCAGACAGGAAAGGGATCTTCCAAGTGAACTAAATCTGCCCATTTAACAGCTTTTTTAATTATTGCTTTTTCCGGTTTTGCAAAATGAAATCCTTCTTTAGCAATTATGTCTTTAAAGATCGGAATAGTCATTACTGAAAGGGGGGGGGTAGTCTGGTTCTCCACCAGCAATAGAGGCAAGCACACGTACGTCTTGTCCCATTTTTGAAAATTGTTTAACAAAGCGTTGAGAAGAAATTGCCAGGTAACTTAGTAATTAACGCAGGCGTTCATATTGATGGAATTTCTAAAGAACAAATTGATGACTCTTTTGTAATGACTGATGAGATTGCCAAAAAAATTTTAGTTTGGATACAAGAAGAAACTGCTAATTTTAAAGATCCTACATATACTACCCACCTTAAACGAGATGTTAGTGGTAAGTTAATTTAATAAATGAGTTATAAACAAATAAACGGTAGCAAGATTCTTTCTTGTTACTTTTTTGATTTAAAACTCTTAGAAGCAAGAAAATAAAAATTAGCTTAATATCTTTAATAATGATATCATTTACCTAATTAAAGAAATGGGGTAAATAATTATGAGAAGATACTTCAGCGTTCGCGGTGGTGCAGGTGATTTAACTAATCCAGATGTTAATACAAGACCGCAAGATAATTTATATTTAGCAGTTAATTCAGAATGGCTTTCAAAAGCAAAAATTCCAGCAGATAGAACTTCAACTGGAATCAATTTGATCCTAGACATGCGAATTGAAAACAAGCTTATGAAGGACTTTGAAGATCTTGCTAATGGCAAAAAGTCTCTTCCTGATGTAACAAACTTCGATAAAGCGATCAATTATTACAAGTTGGCAGCTGATTTTGATAAGAGAAATAAGGATCAAGCTGAGCCTATTAAGAAAGATCTAAACAGACTAACTTCTTTGAAAGATTTTGAAGAATTTAATCAAAAAGCAGCTCAATTAATATCAAGCGGTTACGAATTACCATTTGATATCTACGTATCTGAGGATATGAAAGATACAGATCATAATGCGTTATATGCAACTGGTCCACAGCTTTTCTTGCCAGATACTACCGCTTATCAAAGCTCTGGTGCTGAAAAGTTACTTTCTGTCTTAGAAAAACAAACTATAAACTTGCTTACTATGGCTGGAATAAGTGAAGAACAAGCTAAAACTTGGGCTAAGAATGGTATTGAATTTGATAAAAAACTTTCTAGGATTTTGAAGTCAACAGAAGAATGGGCTGATGAAGTGGCAATGTATAATCCAGCTAGTTTGTCTGACTTTGGAGCAAAATTTGATCAGTTTGATATCAATTCATTTTTAAAGCAGCTTTTGCCTGAAATGCCTGAAAAGGTAATTGTTGCAGAACCACGTTACTTTAATCATATTAATGATTTCTTGAGTGAGAGCGAATTTGATGAATTTAAGAGCTGGATGATTATTAAATTTATCAATAAAAGTGCAACCTACTTATCTCAAGATTTTAGAGAAGCTGCCTTTCCGTTTAGACAAGCAGTTTATGGTGTCCCAGAATTACCATCTCAAGCTAAGCATGCATATCGGCTAGCTAATGCGGCTTTTGATGAAGTAATTGGTATTTACTATGGTAAGACCTATCTCGGAGATGAAGCCAAGGCTGACGTAATTAGTATGATTAAAAAGATGCTTAAAGTTTATGAACAAAGAATTCAAAATAATTCTTGGCTTTCAGAAGATACTAAGAAACAAGCTATTATCAAATTAAAAGCTTTAAAGTTAAAGGTTGGCTATCCTGAAAAGAACAGAGCTCTATTTGATAATCTAGTTGTCGATCCAAATAAGAGTTTATATGAAAACCATGTTTTGATTAATCAAGAAAGAATTAAAGATATTCTTCAAAGATTAAACAAAAAGCCTGATAAAAGTATTTGGGAAATGCCAGGCAACTTGAACAACGCTTGCTACGATCCTTATAAGAATGACTTAACCTTCCCAGCAGGAATCTTGCAAGCTCCATTTTATGATGCAAAACAATCTCGAGCAGCTAACTATGGTGGAATTGGTGCAACAATTGGTCATGAAGTTTCTCATGCTTTTGACAATAACGGGGCTCAATTCGATGAAAAAGGTAACATGAAAAATTGGTGGACGAAGAAAGACTTTGCAGAATTTAACAAGCGTACTAAGGCAGTTGCTAATATCTTCGATGGCTTACAATATGGTCCAGTTAAGTTGAATGGTAAGCAGGTTGTTTCTGAAAATATTGCTGACTTAAGTGGACTTTCTTGTGCAATTGCTGCTAATAAAGCAGAAGGCGGAGAAATGAGAGATCTCTTTGAAACTTATGCGAAGAGCTGGATGCAAAAACAACGTCCAGAATCAATTACAGCAGAAGTTCAATCAGACGTACATGCACCCCAACCAACAAGAGTTAATATTCCTGTTCAAAATCAAGATGAGTTTTACGAAGCTTACAATGTAACTCCAGAAGATGGAATGTGGCTAGATCCTGAAGATAGAATTACTATTTGGTAATACAAAACAGAGAGGTTATAAATTATAATCTCTCTGTTTTTCTATGCCATAAATTTTATACTATAATACTCAATGTAAGCGCTAATAAGCATAGGAGGATAAAATATATGGCACAATTTAAAAACAATAATTTTGGGGATGTCTTACTCAATCGTCATTCGGTTCGACATTTTGATAAAAATGTGAAAATTCCACGGTCTGAATTAAGAGAGAGTTAAAGAAGCAACTACTGCACCTTCTGCATGTAACTTACAGGCTTGGCAATTTGTAGTAGTGGATACGGATGAAGATAAGAAGAAATTACATGAATTTTACATGCCCTTCAATAATCCGCAAATTGATACATCAAGTGCAGTTATTCAGATTTTTGGTAATACCGTAGCCTTTAAAAAGTACCGTGCATTATGGGATCAAATGTACGCAGAAAAGAGAATTTCAAAAGAAGAACTAGATAAAGTTTATAATACATTTTTACCATTATATGAGCATGCAGATAAAACAATGCTTACGGCGGATGCAATGGTTGATTCTTCACTTGGCTGCAATGCAGTTGATGTTAATTGCTAGAGCACATGGATATGAAACAAATGCAATGGCTGGTTATGATGCAAAGAAAGCTGCGAGCGTAATGGGACTTGATCCAGAGCAGTATGTTCCAGTAATGGGGATTGCTATTGGAAAACCAGATAAAAATGTAGAAGAACTTAAATCAGTTAGATATCCAGTTGATGAAGTTTTGAAATTCGAATAATTGGAGAACTTACTTTAAGTGAGAATAAATTAGCACTATACTATAATCATAAACTAATAAAAAGTAAGATGGCTATAGAAAGTGTCATTGTTATGAAAAAATTATCCGACAAAGTAACTTTTAAACATGGTGCAGTTATTAATAATCGAATGGTGCAACCACCGATGCTTACCAACAGTGGGTTAAATGGCATGGTCAGTGAAGATACAATTTCTTATTGGAAAGTACGTGCCAATTCTGCAGGTTTAGTAATTTCAGAATACAATTATGTGAGCCCAGCAGGTGGACCTGCAATCACTTGGGCGGATAATAGAACACAATTAGCCGTTTATGATGATAAGTTTTTACCTGGTTTGACTAAGATGGCAAAAACGATGAAATCAGGAGGAAATAAAGCCCTACTTCAAATTGCCCATACAGGACGAGAAGCAAATTATCGTGCACATTTAGGGTTGCCAGTATATGCTCCAGATAGTGCCAATTATCCATTTTTACCTTATGGAGTTCAGGGTTTTACTGCTGAACAAGTAGAACAAGTTGTTAAAGATTTTGGTAGAGCGACTAAGCGAGCAATTGAAGCTGGTTTTGATGGAGTAGAGATTCACGGTGCCAATCATTATTTAATTCAACAGTTCTTTTCTCGCTTTTCAAATCATCGTCAAGATAAGTGGGGAGATTACGAAGCATTCCCATTAGCTGTGGTTAAAGAAGTTTTCGAAGTTGTGAGAAAGTATGCTCCACACGACTTTATTATTGGTTATCGGATTAGTCCAGAAGAAATTAATCAAGGTAATGTAGGTTATACCTGGCACGAATCAACAAAATTAATTGATGCCTTAACAAATAATTTTGACTTTGACTATATTCATTTATCATTACCGGACTATAAGGCAAAACCGAAAGATTCTGATAAAACATTTGCAGAATTATTTAGACCGGTAATTGGAAAAGAGACAAAATTAATTATTGTGGGAGACGTAATAAGTCAAGAAGCAGCTGAAGATGCCTTAAAATACACTGATTTAGTAGCTGCTGGGAGGGCCCAAATAATTGATGCTAATTTTGCGGCAAAAGTGGTTGCAGGTAAAGGAGATAAAGTAATTACTGAGTTGTCAGATGAAGAAGAAAAACAGCAAGCTTTAACGCTAGGCTTGCGTAAAGTAATGGATAAACAGACTAAACGTCCTAATTTTGCAAAGATGTTGCAGGGACTTGATTATAGTAAGGCGATTAAAGTTAAATAAAGATAGGATGTTAAAGGTAGAAGTTTATTTCTAACTTTTTCTGTAATTTTTGGAAAAGTAGGACAGCATGATAATGATAGAAAGTAAAGAACAAGTAATAAAAAGATATTTTAAGTCGTGGATTGTTCCAAACTTTGAAGATTTTGAGGATACTTTCAGTAAAAATGCTAGTTATAGTGAATGTTATGGTCCAATTTATAGGAATAAAGCTGAAATTATAGCTTGGTATAAAGATTGGAATAAGAATGGACAAGTGTTGGAATGGCCAATTAAGAATATTTGGATTAATAATGAAATGGCTTTTGTTGAATGGTATTTTAAATGTAATTATAGAAATAAAATTAGTGAGTTTGATGGTGTATCAATTATTAAATTTGATGAAGCAAATAAGATAATTTCTGTGAAAGAGTTTCAATCAGATTCTAGGCATATTTATCCGTATGAAAATAATACTTCCGCCTTAATCTAGGGCAGAAGTATTACTTACTATATTCACTTTTGATTTTTCTAAGTGTATCAATTAATTCGTGATCTGTTCCATTTTTTACAATAAAATCAAAAACAGGATCATAATTAAGAACCGGAATAAGGAGTTCGGGATTTAAATCAGGAAGAAAAGAAATCATAGTTTTTTTAGTTAGCTGGTTAAGGACTTTTAACTTCTTTACTATTTTTAATTTTACGTTTTGCTTCCCTAGTAGGATATCCTTTACCCCAAGGTTTAGTAAAAAGAGCCTTCATAGTTTCTGAAAAATTAATTTCACCGCTCCAGCCTCAGTTTAGGCCTAGAGGAAAAGAAACAACATTACCGTCATTAATATGGCTAAATAGATAGGCGTCTTGTGGAGTAGGGATGTAGCCGCATTGAATATTTGGAAATGTATTGCATGCAAGCATCATTCCTTGTCCTGAACTACAACCAGTAACAACAAAATCAAGTGCTCTACTATTAATCAATAAAGCAATTGCTAGTGAAATTTGTACATAAGATAGAGTAGTAGTACTGTCTTGATAAATCCCAAAATTGATTAATTTGTCGTCAGGTGAGATGGCTTGTTTGATGTAATGCTCTAATAGCTTGTTTTTTTCTTTTTGTGAGGTTCCTTGAATAAGTCCGATTTTCATTTTTTTACGCTTATAGTTAAAACATAATGTATTATTCTTTAAGTGTATTATACAGTGAAAAATAATAGAATAAACATAAAGAATAAAAATAGAGGACCTAATAATGACAAAATATGTAGTAGCCCCTGATTCATTTAAGGAAAGTATGACAGCAAAAGAAGTCTGTGATGCGATGGAAAAGGGAATAAAAAAAGCTGATTCAGCTGCTGAAGTGATTAAAGTACCTATGGCAGATGGTGGAGAAGGAACAGTTGATTCTTTAGTAGATGCGACAAATGGTCAAAGAGTTATAGTTGAAGTTACAGGTCCGCTTGGAAATAAGATAAGTGCATATTATGGAATTCTAGGTAATGGGACAACTGCTGTAATTGAAATGGCTAAGGCGAGTGGCTTAGAAATAGTAGAAAAGAAGAAGCGTAATCCAATGATAACCACTACTTTTGGTACTGGTGAATTGATTAGGGATGCCTTAGATCACAACGTTAAAGAAATTATTATTGGATTAGGCGGCAGCAGCACTAATGATGGCGGGAGCGGCATGGCTCAGGCTTTAGGAGCAAAACTATTCGATCAAAACAATAATCAAATTTCTTTTGGTGGCGGAAATTTAGATAAACTAGACAAAATTGATATTTCTGACTTAGATTCAAGATTGCAAGATGTAAAAATCATTTTAGCAAGTGATGTTACTAATCCATTAATTGGTAAAGATGGTGCATCAAGAGTTTTTGGACCACAAAAAGGTGCCACACCAGAAATGGTTGAAAAACTAGAAAATAATTTACAACACTACGCTAAAATCATTAAACGTGATTTGAATAAAGATGTTGCCTCAGTGTCAGGCGCTGGAGCAGCGGGAGGTTTAGGAGCTGGTTTAATGGCTTTTACTACTTGTAAAATGCGGCAAGGAGTAGATATTGCAATTGAAGTAACCAAACTAGAAGAAAAAGTAAAAAGTGCTGATTATGTCTTTACTGGAGAAGGTGGCACAGATTTTCAAACTAAATTTGGAAAAACACCATATGGAGTTGCTAAATTAGGTAAAAAGTATCATAAGCCAGTTATCTCATTAGCAGGGTATTTGGGAGAAGGAATTGATAGTTTATATAGTGAAGGCTTCACTGCAATTTTTGGAATTATTCCCGGAGCGTGTGATCTTTTAACTGCTTTGAAAAATGGACCAAGTAATGTGGCTAGAACTACAGAAAATATAGTTCGTTTACTTAATTTTTAGATGATGAAATAGTTTATATTGTTAGATCTAATAGCCGTTCAGTAGCAGTTCTTTCACAAGAAAAATTATATTGGATGGAGAAAGCTATCCAATCAAAAGAAGATTCTTTAGAGTACGCGATCGCTCGTGATCAACTAATTCAAAGACATGAGTTATCGGAAGATCCAATTGTAGAATCAACTGATGA
The DNA here is from genome assembly GCF_002553805.1 of Lactobacillus sp. UMNPBX19. NCBI lineage: Bacteria > Bacillati > Bacillota > Bacilli > Lactobacillales > Lactobacillaceae > Lactobacillus > Lactobacillus sp. UMNPBX19. The sequence goes on along the minus strand of NZ_PCYR01000011.1, from coordinate 1,103 downwards.
TTATTGGAATCAATTTAAGTAATTGAGAAAAATACACATTTTCACAAAAAATGGACAGCAATCTAGAATAGAGCAAAAAAACTTCTACTTTTAATGGTAGAAGTTTTTTTAGTGTTCTTATTAATCTTCACTTTGATCCCAAATCTTTTTAGCAGCTGGGATTTTACCTAAATCAGTGATTTCATCTTTATCTAATACAACTAAATTGTTAGGTCCTTGTGCTAGTTGGTTAAAACTATCTAGGCTTTGATTTCTGAAGTAGCCATCTCCGGCTTTATCAAGAGCAGTTTGTAATTTATCAATTCGGTAAGCATCTGCATCGGCTTGAGTTTTTACTGCTTCGGCATTTGCTTTTGCAGTAGCAACAAGTGCATCATTCTTGGCTTTAGTAGTTAATTCAATATTTCTAGCTTCACCTTCGGCACGAGCGATAGCGGCAGTTTTTTCACGGTCAGCAGTTAACTGCTTATCCATGGCCTTTTGAATTTCTGGGCTAGGAAGCAATTCATCAACGTTAACACGAACTACTTGAATTCCATAAATATCAGTTAAATCACCAATTGCTTTTGATAGTTGGGCATTGATTTCACTAGTTGATCCTAGAGCTTCATTCAATTCCATTCGTCCGATAATATCACGTAAGTGACCACGAATTAATTGCACCATTGATTCAACAGAGTCCGTATTGTTATAGAAGTACTTGTAGGCGTCAGTAACAAGATAGTTTAAGGTTAAGCTGGTAGTGATTTCGGCATTATCCTTAGTGATAATACGATATTTAGAAATTTCTAAGGGCTGCAACGCTAAGCTTACCTTTCTCAAACTTTGGAAAATTGGCCAAATAAAGACTAAACCAGCTTTTACAGTTCTTGAGTATTTACCTAGGGTTTCGACTAGACCTACATAGTTTTGCGGTACGATCCGTAAGCCACATAAGAAATAAATAATGATTAGTAAAATAATCACACCAATAAAAACATAAATCATGGCATACCCTCCAATTAATTGAGTTTGATGATATTATCTAATATTTTAAGTAAAAATAAAACGCCGATTGTAAAATCAAATTGAACACTTTAGAAAAATAAAAAGTCCATCTGGAC
>NZ_PCYR01000119.1:0-424 GCF_002553805.1 Lactobacillus sp. UMNPBX19 | reverse complement strand
CTTTTCTTCTGCCGGTTCGGTTTCTGGATTAACTTGTGCTGCTAATTGTTGATAATAACCACTGTAATCTTGGAAAATGTCTTGATAACTGAGGTTCTTGGTATTGTTTTTAATCCGTAAGTCCGTTGTGTAGTAATCCAAATGATAACTTTGTCCAATTAAATCACGCGCATTTGGCATCAACGTCTTACCAGTATCAAAGATTGGCAGTGGTCGGATACGGCGCCATTTCTTATCATTACGTTTAGCAGTACGCATAATGACCATTTCACCATCATTCAATTCTTCCAGTTCTTTAGCAGAAAGTAACGGCATTTTATCAATAGATATTTGCCGGTTTCCTCTATCTTGTTGCTGTTCACCCATTTGAGAATTAACAATTTCTTTTTGAACTTCAATTTCACCTAGCCGTTCAGAAACAGCC
>NZ_PCYR01000118.1:0-425 GCF_002553805.1 Lactobacillus sp. UMNPBX19 | reverse complement strand
CTTCTGCAACTAAAGATGATGCCAACAAGGCAATTGATGATGCTTTAGCTAAAAAGATTGACGAAATCAACAAGTCTAACTTAACTGACGAAGAGAAAGCTAAGTTAACTACTGACGCCAACGCTGATGCAAATAACGCTAAGGCTAACATTAATAAAGCAACAACTAACGATGCAGTAAACACTGCTAAGGAAAATGGTGTTGACACGCTTAACAAAGTTAAGGTTCCTGATACTTCTGCAACTAAAGATGATGCCAACAAGGCAATTGATGATGCTTTAGCTAAAAAGATTGACGAAATCAACAAGTCTAACTTAACTGACGAAGAGAAAGCTAAGTTAACTACTGACGCCAACGCTGATGCAAATAACGCTAAGGCTAACATTAATAAAGCAACAACTAACGATGCAGTAAACACTGCTAAG
>NZ_PCYR01000117.1:0-427 GCF_002553805.1 Lactobacillus sp. UMNPBX19 | reverse complement strand
CTCTCCAAAATATAATATCCTTTGTCTTTAGCAATCGTTTGCACATTGCCAAATAATTCAGCCATTAATTTTTTAGCAGAAGGTGCTCCCTGTTTTTTCTGTAAAACAACGGTCAAGGTTCCACCATCAACTAAGTGGTCAACTGCCCCGGCAATCATATCCGTTACAATTTGTTTACCAGCTCGCACAGGTGGATTAGTTAGAATCGCCGCGAATTTTCCCGATACCTGCTCATATCGGTCAGATTGTCTTACTGAAATTTGTTGCGCCACATGATTTTGTTCAGCATTACGTGCGACTAATTCTACAGCACGCGCATTAATTTCAGCGGCTACGAATTCTCGTTCTGGCATAACTTTCGCCAAACTGATGGCTACTGGGCCATAACCCGCACCCAAATCTAAAATTTTACCTGCGGGGATGTCTT
>NZ_PCYR01000116.1:0-431 GCF_002553805.1 Lactobacillus sp. UMNPBX19 | reverse complement strand
TTATGCCGTACAATAACTGGCTGCAAAACACCATTTTGCTTAATTGATTCAGCTAATTCCTGTAATTTGTCTTGATTGAATACCCGTCGTGGTTGGAAGGGATTAGCAACCATCTTGTCAACCGCAATTTCACGCACTTCATCACCAGTAGATACCGAAGTATCAAGCCCTTGGTCAGCAAATAAAGCACCTAGACCGCCACCTTTTTTACCGAAGCCACCTAATCCTGTTTTCTTAGATTTCACCATGAGACTCTAGGACCTCCTTTGCTAGTTGTGTGTATACCTCAGCACCCTTTGATTTTGGATCATAATCAATGATGGCCATCCCACGAGATGGTGCTTCAGACAGGCGAACATTACGTGGTATCACAGTCTCATAGACCTCACTACCAAAATACTCGCGCACATTCTCAATAACATCAGCTGACA
>NZ_PCYR01000115.1:0-433 GCF_002553805.1 Lactobacillus sp. UMNPBX19 | reverse complement strand
TTGGCGGTGTCGATCTGGCAACGGCGACGCAATTAAAAAATCAAATTATGGATTTAGCAAAGGAAGAGGATGTTTATGACAGTTAAAGCAAAACACCTTCATCCATTAGCGTTAGTCATTTTTTTGGTTGAAGAAGTGAAGACTTGGTGGGTTTTATTGTTATTAGGTGTGGCTAATCAATTATGGTGGTGGTTAGTGGCAGCTGTTTGTGTGGGTGTTTTTTTTATAGTCAGTCGTTATGCCACGCTAACTTATACTATTTCAGCCGATGAAATTATGATTAAGCAAGGTTTATTCAACAAACAACAACTTCACTTAACTTATCCAAAGATTCAAACATTTCAGACAAAACAATGGTTTTTTATGAAACCTTTCCAGTTGGTTAGTTTAAAAATCGAAACATCTGCACATGTTGATAATCAAGCAGATGCTA
>NZ_PCYR01000114.1:0-433 GCF_002553805.1 Lactobacillus sp. UMNPBX19 | reverse complement strand
TGATCAATATGAATTGCCCTTAAGATCCAAATAAGCTGGTTCGCTAACAAATAAGGGAATCCATAATTTGATCACTTATTCATTAGACTGATATCAAACAACAACACATCTTCATAATAGTTAACTCCTCGTGGTATTTTTAGTAAGTGTATCACCATCATTCCAAAAAGAAAAGCATTTAGTACTGCCTTATTTACTATCCGTACTTAATTAGCTTTCTCATTCGCTAACATAAGCCTTATCCATTGGTCGCATTAAGGCATTAGCAACTAGGCTAATCAGCCTTTCCTAGTCCAAGCCATCCTCTTGTTCTTCCGTACTTTTAGACAACTCAATTTATGTGCCTTAACTAAAAATCGACCAGTATGCCAAATTCAGGCACACTGATCGATTGGGGTTAAGTAAAACTAACTTTTTAGCGCACGTTTGGGCT
>NZ_PCYR01000113.1:0-436 GCF_002553805.1 Lactobacillus sp. UMNPBX19 | reverse complement strand
TGGCGTATTATCAAATTCCCTGATTTTTTTACAAACTTCCCAGCCATCCATAACGGGCATCATGACATCTAATAGAACTAGATCAAACTTTTCATGTCTCAATCGCTCAATTGCTTTTACACCATCATTTGCCTTCTCGCAATGATAGCTATCACCCTCCAGATATAGCTGTAATAGATCTAACATTCGCGGTTCATCATCTATCAGTAATATATTTTTCACGCTTTCCCCCTGCTTTTCGTCTAAATAAAAAAGGCTCGCCAATCACGGCGGACCTCTCTTTGAAAATGACTTGTGTTATTTTTCCACTACCGTATAAAGACGGACATCATAACCTGCATTAGCTACCGCATCGCTTATTTCAGCTATCCGTAACTTATGTTCATCAAATTCAATGACGACTTCATCTTTTTCCAAGGTTACATTGGCATACTGC
>NZ_PCYR01000112.1:0-441 GCF_002553805.1 Lactobacillus sp. UMNPBX19 | reverse complement strand
GATCGTGAAGATGGTAAAGCAAAGCCACACTTTGTGCCAAATAAGAAGAAGATGGTTGAAGCAGTTCATAAAACTGCAACCTATAAGATAGCTGATGTTGACAAGGCAACCATTAAGACTGTGACAACACGCCGCGAGTGGCAGAATGATTTCTTTAAGTGGTTGTTAGACTTTGGTGGTGAAGGTCATTCACTTGTTAAGCAAACAACGACTGTTACAGTGCCTAAGAATACTTGGGTCGTCTTGAGTGCAAAACAAGCAAAACAAGTGACAGCAAAGCAAAAGGCTGCTAGTCAAAACAAAGCAGCAGCCGCTGCACAACAAAAGCAAATGCGTGATGCTATTCAAGCCAAGGTAGCTGCCTACATTAAGGCAAACCCTAAGGCTAGTGCAAACGACGTTGCAAATTACTCTAAAGAAGCAACTGCTGAAATGACAGCA
>NZ_PCYR01000111.1:0-444 GCF_002553805.1 Lactobacillus sp. UMNPBX19 | reverse complement strand
CTAAAAAGAAGTGATCAGCCACGTCTAAGTCATTCCCCATAAAATGTAAATGACCAATTTTCATCCCCACCGGAAATCCTGACCATTCATGTGTTTTTTTAGCTAGTAGCGCATCAGCATCAACTTCATCAGTGCCCATCTTTACCTGTCCATCTGTCCACTGCCAACCTGCTGCATCACGATCATGATAAAGTTCAAGACCATTTCCTTCAAAGTCATTAATATACAGTGCTTCACTGACCGTATGATCACCTGCACCAACCGGAATCTGTAGTGTTAGCAAACGATGTAACAACGAAGCTAATTCTGCTGCGTTTGGAAATAATAACGCAACATGATACAGTCCTGTTTGAGCAACAGTTTGTGCTTTACCATTTAATGATATTGTTAGAAACGGTGCTTCACCTTCTCGAAACGCATAATCAATATGGTTTTCATCTGATG
>NZ_PCYR01000110.1:0-445 GCF_002553805.1 Lactobacillus sp. UMNPBX19 | reverse complement strand
ATTTCTATACAAATTGGATGGCAAAATGGGTTTTGCAATACTCACTTGAACACTACGATGAAATTAATGCTGATGAAAAAGCTAAGTTGGCTTTGACGGATGAAGAATTTGCAAAGTGGCAAGAAATTGTTGATAACATGTATTTGCCAGAGGCTGATGTTGAAACCAAGACAGGTAAAAAACATATCTTTGTTCAACATGATACATTCTTGGATAAAGATTTGACACCAATTGCTGATATGCCACAAGACATTCGACCAATTAACCAAAACTGGTCATGGGATCGCATCTTGCGCTCGCCATATATTAAGCAATCTGATACATTACATGCCATGTTCTATTTCCCAGACGCGTTTACAGAAGAAGAAAAGCGTAACAACTTTGAATTCTATGAACCATTGACAGTGCATGAGTCATCATTGTCGCCATCTGTTCACTCGATTTT
>NZ_PCYR01000010.1:0-66000 GCF_002553805.1 Lactobacillus sp. UMNPBX19 | reverse complement strand
CGCATCTATCAAACAGCCTAAACAAAAGTGTTCAAGTTATTATTGCAATTTACGAACCAATTACAGAAACAAACATTAACAAAACGCCAACTTCTAGAGCACCCGTTCTTACCGAGTTAGTAAACCAATAAAAACCGTAACCAAACACTCCAACAGTTAGAAGAACAAATACTGAGCTAACAGCGAGTTGCTTTTTACGAATTTGATTTACATCCCTTTTAGTCTGCTCAAATAAGGTCATATACTTTTCAATAATTTTAGGAAACATATTGAAAAGTCGAACTTCTTTAGCATCCCTGCGGTCTAACAACAAACTACTATAGTAATGTAAGTATCTCGCATTCTTGCTTCTTTCAACCATTGTCTCAAATGATTGCTGCTGAATACGGTAATAAGAAATACTCTGCGGCACCATTACAACTAATAATAAAACCAAAGTCGCAATTAGAGGTGCTGATTTAAAGAATAAGTTATAAGTTCTAGCTAATTCTTTGAAGTACTGATTTAATTTTTTAACGTGATTCATTTTGTCCTCCTGGATGAACGGATTCAACAAAATGAATTGTAATTATTCTCCGCTCATCTATTATTTATTGTCTTGTAAATTTTGATGAGCATTTAATACTACTGCCGGCATAATTTGATCCTCCTTATTTAATATTTTTATTAGATTACACTATATAAAATGGGATTTTCATTAAAAAACAATTTATTTTTACACAAAAACACTCCATGATCATCAAAAATCATGGAGTGTTTTATCAATCTATTAAATTAGTAAATGTAATTAGTTTCTAAATTACATTCCCATACCCATACCTGGGTTTGGAGCTGCAGGAGCTTGGTTCTTGTCATCTTCTGGAGCGTCAGCAACAACAGCTTCAGTAGTTAATAACAAGGCAGCAATTGAAGCAGCATTTTGAAGTGCTGAACGAGTTACCTTAGTTGGGTCGATAATACCAGCCTTAACCATGTTTTCCCACTTGTTAGTTGCAGCATTGTAACCAACTTCTGGGTCTTCATGTTCTAAGTGGTCTAAGATAACAGCACCATCTTTACCAGCGTTTTCAGCAATTTGACGTACAGGAGCGCCTAAAGCTTTCATAACAATCTTAACACCAGTTTCTGCGTCTTCGCTGTCACCCTTAACAGTATCTTGGATGGACTTCATAACATCAACTAATGCAGTACCACCACCAGCAACGTAACCTTCTTCAACAGCGGCACGGGTTGCGTTCAAAGCATCTTCGATTCTGTACTTTCTTTCCTTTAATTCAGTTTCAGTAGCAGCACCAACCTTGATAACAGCAACACCACCAGCAAGTTTAGCAAGACGTTCTTGTAATTTTTCACGGTCAAAGTCTGAAGTAGTATCAGCAATTTGCTTCTTAATTTGATCTACACGTTCTGCAATAGCTTCCTTAGAACCAGCACCTTCAACAATAGTAGTTGAATCCTTGGTTACAGTAACCTTGCCAGCCTTACCTAATTGATCAATCTTAGTGTCCTTTAATTCAAGACCTAAGTCTGAAGAAATTACAGTACCACCAGTTAAGATAGCGATATCTTCAAGCATTGCCTTACGACGGTCACCAAAGCCAGGAGCCTTAACAGCAACAACGTTGAAAGTACCACGGATCTTGTTCAAAACAAGAGTTGGAAGAGCTTCACCATCAACATCATCAGCAATGATTAATAAGCTCTTACCTTGTTGAACGATTTCTTGTAATAATGGCAAGATATCTTGAATGTTAGAAATCTTCTTGTCAGTAATCAAAATGTAAGGGTTGTCTAAGTCTGCTTCCATCTTGTCGTTGTCAGTTACCATGTATTGTGATAAGTAACCACGATCGAATTGCATACCTTCAACTACTGAAAGTTCAGTATCAATACCCTTTGATTCTTCAATAGTAATAACACCATCGTGACCAACTTTTTCCATTGCGTCAGCGATTAAGTTACCAACTTCAGTTGAAGCTGATGAAACAGAAGCAACTTGAGCAATTTCGTCCTTAGTACTTACCTTGTGGCTAATCTTGTGTAATTCGTCAACAGCTGCCTTAGTAGCAATTTCAATACCACGACGAATACCAACAGGGTTTGCACCAGCAGTAACGTTCTTCATACCTTCACGAACGATTGCTTGAGTTAAAACAGTAGCAGTAGTAGTACCGTCACCAGCAATGTCGTTAGTCTTTTGTGCAGCTTCAGAAACAAGCTTTGCACCCATGTTTTCAAAATGGTTTTCTAATTCAATACTTTTGGCGATAGTAACACCATCGTTAGTAATGTCAGGAGCACCATAACTCTTTTCCAAAACAACATTTCTACCCTTAGGTCCTAAAGTTGTCTTAACAGTATCTGCTAATTTATCAACACCTTTTAATAATGAGTGTCTTGCATTTTCAGAAAATTTAATCTCTTTAGCCATATTATATGCCACCTTTTATTTCAAATTTTATTACTTAACGACAGCTAATAAGTCGCTTTCACGAAGAACTAAGTACTTTTCGCCTTCGTACTTCAAGTTAGTGCCAGAGTATTTATCAAAGAATACAGTTTCACCTTTTGCAACTGACATAGGAATTAAGTCGCCATTTGCGTTGCGCTTACCATTTCCTACGGCAATAATTTCGCCCATTTGAGGCTTTTCTTTAGCGTTAGAAGCCAGGACAATGCCTCCAACTTTTTCTTCTTCTTCGTCTTTTACTTTAACGATCACGCGATCACCGATTGGTTGTAACACGTTAGTCCCTCCTGTACATAATTTAAATCTATAATTATATTACTTAGCACTCATATATTATAAGTGCTAACTTACAATTACGATAGTACATTGTTTATAAAAGAAAAGCAAGTATTTAAACACAAAAATTAGCACTTTTATCATCAGAGTGCTAAAAAGTGCTAATTTACTCATAAATGTAGATTAATTTTGGTAATTTTTTGATAAAATTAAACAAGCACAAAAAGTTAAATATGCGGTGGTACTTTCGTTTGAGAGGATGATGCCAATGGTGTAATAACTGTTGTTCAGAGTCTTACTGAAGGGAGGTACACTTTGCTTTATGACAGCCTTTTTTGGTGCTGTCTTTATCTTTATTGGTCTCTTAGACTGTATTGTTCTAGCTTTAATAAAACTAGTAAATGATACAAACAAGTTGGCGCAAGCTGTAAAAAGACTAATAAAGTCTATCCACGACTTGTGGAAGAAAAAATAGAGCAAACTAAAAAGCCGCTTGATAACTTTTGGGACAGTTGATAGCAGCTTTTAGTTTGTCTTGATACTTTACCACCGCATTTTAGCGGCTTGTGCTTTGAGAGAGCTATTACCAGTAGCTCTCTCTTTTTTTTGCTATAAATAGTTTACTTCTTTTTTATTTTTCTTTCAAATTGAAACAATAATATATTAAACTCTCTTAACAGTAATATCTCCCACATTGGCGCGGCCTTGAAGCACTAAGGTTGGACCCTCTGCTGGTTGATCACCATCAATAGTAATATCATTAAAACCTTGATTTAATTGATTGTCTACTCGCCAAGACGTTGGAATGTAGAGGGTTAGCTCTCCCATTGACATATTCACGTTAGCAATCACTTCATCCCCAGCTGGTTTTGCTGAATCAAGGTAGACATTAACGTCTCCCATTGAAACATTTATCGTTACTGTCTCTAAATGCTGTGAATGAACATAACGTGAGGTAGAAGACATTTTTTCGCTAATTACAATATTGTCACCATTATCTGAACTTGTTGTATCAGAAAATACATGTTCAGCCTTAAATTTATGAGGTGCCTTTAAGTCAGACCAATTAGTACTGACTTTTTCACCATTAATAATTACAGTTGGCTTCCAACTTTTTTTGAAGATTAATCTTAAACCTCCCCAAACCAAAAATGCTGCTAAAAGCACTGTCCAAGGAACAATACTTTCAATATGAAGAGGCTTTGCATAGATAATTAATAAAAATGCAATTGAAAAAATTGTCCCACCTAAACTTCTATTAATTAAGGAAGTAATTAATGTTGCCGCAAATACTACGGTCCAAAAAATTGTCCAGAACCCTAATTCTACTGGAATTAAATGCAACTGATCTAAAACTAAAAATGCTGCTGCTGCAAGCAGGCCTAAGCCCCAAAGAACCCTTCCAAAACTGGCCTTTCTCATGATAATACCCTTCTCTCTTTTAATCTATCATTTAAATCTCGATAATATCGTCTAGAAACATAGACTGTCTTATATGAATCATGAAATTTAATCTGACAATTAGAGATCGATTTAGTAATAGCATAAATCTGATCTAAATTTAAAATTGTCGATTTTGATATTCGCATGAACTGTCCACCTAATAGGTTTTCTAATTCATATAATTTATATTTAACAAAATATGCATTCCTAGTCGTGTGCGCCATTACTTGCTTATCATCTGTTTCAAAAAACAAAATATCATTAATACTTAAATAGTAGGAAGTGTTGTCCATCATTCCTTCAATTTGGTCAGGATGATCTGAATCCATTTGAAGCTGTTGATAGATTCTTTCTATTTCAGGTGTTAACTGACCAGCATGAATGGTTATTTCTGTTTCTTTCTGATCCGGATCAAGTTCAAGCTTAACTTTCACAATTCTCACTTCCTTGTTTCATTTTCGATAATTATATTAAACATGAATGTAAGATTAAAATCTAGTGAAATTAACTAAGTGGTCATTTTATAGTTCTAAGTGGTCAAAAAAAGAAGTATGAATCAAGATGGGGATCTTGTTTCATACTTCTTTTAGGCTTTAACCTAGTAATCGCTCGGCTTGGTCAATTACATTTTTACCATTCATTGTGCCATAATCTTGCATCCTAATTGCTTCTAAGGGTATATCGTGCTTACTTGCATCCTCCTTAAGATGGTCTTCCATATACTTAATTTATGGTCCAATTAAGATACAATCTGGTGCATCTTTTTCAATAATATCTTCCACTTGAGCTGCTGCGACAGCTTTAATTTCATACTTTTTCTCTACCTTAGTCAGTCTTTTATTAATACTTCCGATAAGCAGGTGCTTGATAGTCTTCCATAAATTGCAGAATTTTATCAAAATCGGTTCCAAAATAAATTGCATCTAAATAGATATTCTCCAAAAAATCATCTTGATTCATTCGCTTAAGGAGTTTATCTAGATAATCATAGAAACCTTTATAATTATAAAAAGCTACTGGCTTGGCATTGTCACCAATTGCGGTCCAAGAAATAGCCTGACTTATTTCTTCTAAAGTTCCAATACTCCCAGGTAAAGCTACCATTCCATCTGCTAGATTCATCATGGTATCTTTTCGCTTATCCATATTAGGTACTACACGAAAATCCTGTACTTCGTCGTAAGCAGCTCCGCGATTCTTTAATTCTTCAGTAATAATGCCGTGGACGATACCACCATTTTCTAAAACACCGTCTGCAACTGCCCGCATTAAGCCGAACTTTCCGCCACCATAGACTAATTCAATTTGGTGGTCGGCCATTTTCTTACCAAAATTATAGGCAGCCTTGGTGTATTCAGGACGATTTCCAGCCCTGGCACCACAGTATACTGCAAGTTTTTTAATCATTTTATCTACCTGATTTCTATCTCATTACTTTGTCTATCTCATCTATCTTAAAATTATTTTCTCTTTAATTACAAATAAAAGCGCATAAAAAATACACAAGCCTACCTAAACTTGTGCAAAAGGACTATATTATAGTAAATTATTTTTTGTTCTTATCTTTATCTGAATCCAAAAAGTAAATTAAAGTTTGCAGTTCAGTTGCTAAGTCAACATTTTGAACCCGAACACTAGATGGAGCAGATAAACGAAGCGGCGTGAAGTTCATAATTCCCTTAATTCCAGCGTCAAACATTTCATTCGCTGTCTTTTGGGCTGCCGTTTGGGGAACACAGAGAATAGCAATGGTAATCTGTTGTTCACGCAATTGCTTCTTCATCTCACTCATGTCATAAACAGGCACACCTGACATAATTGTGCCAGTAATTTCAGGATTAATGTCAAAAGCGGCACTAATTCTGATATTATTAGTACGCTTAAAGTTATAATTTAAAAGCGCATGACCCATGTTACCAACACCAACCAAGGCAACATTGGTTAAGGTATCTTGATTTAAAATCTTTTTAAAGAAATTAAGTAAGTTCTTAACGTCATAACCGTATCCACGCTTACCTAAAGCACCAAAATAAGAAAAGTCTCGACGAATTGAAGCACTATCTACCTGAACAGCTTCAGCAAGTTCAGTTGAAGATACTTTTTCTTTTCCTTCATCATTTAAAAAAATCAAATAGCGGTAATAAAGTGGCAAGCGTCTAGCGGTAGCCTTAGGAATCTTAATTTCATCCATGAGAGGCCTCTTTCTTTCATAAAATAAAGATGTGAAATATTTACTAATCAAACTAATAATAGGCATTCTTCAAGGATAAATCAAGAAACAATTTTCACAAAGATAATATTTTCATAAAATTTAAAACATTTGCTATGTTAAAATAAGTTCTAGGAGAACAAACTATGATTATTGCACAAGCTCAAGACCTCGAACAACGTTTCGGAGGCAATACTATTTTCAGTAACATTTCTTTTTCTGTTCCTGATAATGCCAGAATCGGTCTGGTTGGTCCTAACGGAGCCGGAAAAACTACCTTATTAAAGATTATGACTGGCCAGCAAGAACCTACTAGTGGTCAATTTACCATTAATAAGGGATTTAAAGTCGGCTATATCGCCCAGGAAAATGCCCTAGATGAAGATAAGACTATCTGGGATGAAATGCTTACTGTCTTTGATAATTTAATTGAAAAGAATAAGCGCATCACTAAAATGCAGGAACAAATTGCTGAACATCCTGAAGATGAAGACCTGCTCAAGCGCTATGACCAGCTTGCATACGACTTTGAACAAGAAGGCGGCTTTACTTATCAAGCTGAAATTAAGAGCATTCTCAACGGTTTTAATTTTAAAGAAAATACCTGGCAGAAAGTTATCGGAACTCTTTCCGGTGGTGAAAAAACGCGCCTTGCTTTTGTGAAATTACTGTTGCAAAAGCCACCAGTTCTCTTGCTAGACGAACCTACTAACTATCTTGACTTAGATACTTTAGATTGGTTAGAAGCATTTTTGAAGAACTACCAAGGCGCAATTATCACTGTTTCTCACGACCAGTACTTCTTAGATCACTTAGCTAACCAAATCTTTGAATTAAACTTTGGAAAACTAACTACCTTTAAAGGTAACTATAGTCAATACGTTAAAGAACGTGAATTGATGAATAACCAGCAAGAAGCTGCCTATGAGAAGCAACAAGAAAAGATCAAAAAAGAAGAAGAGTTCATCCAAAAGAACTTAGTTCGTGCTTCAACTACTAAACGTGCTCAGAGTAGACGTAAGGCTTTAGACAAGATGGAGCGAATTAAGCCACCTAAGCACAAGCAAAAAGTTCGTATTAACTTTACTAGTGACCGTCCTTCAGGAAAAGAAGTCTTAATTGCCAAAGACTTAACTATCGGTTATCCAGATAAAACAATGGTTTCTGACATTGACTTTCAAGTTAATAAAAATGACCGTGTTGCAATTATCGGACCAAACGGAATTGGTAAGTCTACCCTACTTAAAACAATTATGAAAAAACTTGAACCTAAAGATGGTTCAATTAAGTATGGTGCTAGTTTAGACATTGGTTATTACGACCAAGAACTTCAAAGTCTTGATCCTTCAAAGACTGTTCTTGATACCATTTGGGATCGTCACAAGACGATGCCAGAAAAAGACGTTCGCTCAATCTTAGCTTCCTTCTTATTTACTGCTGAAGATATTGATAAGACTGTTGGTCAATTATCTGGTGGACAAAAAGCTCGTTTAACTTTAACTGTTTTGTCTCTTGAAAAAGACAACTTCTTGCTAATGGACGAGCCAACTAACCACTTAGATATTGAAGCAAAAGAAGTGCTTGAACAAGCCTTAAATACTTATGACGGCACTCTTCTCTTTGTTTCTCACGACCGTTACTTTATTAACGAGTTAGCTAATAAGATTATTTCAGTTCGTGATGGTCACGCTAAGATCTATAATGGTAATTATTCTTACTACTTAGATGAAAAAGCTAAACAAGCTGCTGCAGTTCAAGAAGCGGAAGCACAAAAAGCAGAAACTGAAACTACCCCCTCGGTTAGTCAAAATAAGGGTAAGCTGTCTTACCAAGAACAAAAGGCACGCGATTCTCAAAAGAGAAAACTAGAACGTGCAGTTAGCGATGCCGAGGCTCGAATTGAAAAGCTCGAAGCAGAAGAACAAGAAATTCAAACTGAAATGGCCAATCCTGATATTGCGGCTTCATTTGAAAAACTCGGACCACTTCAAGAAAAATTATCTGCTGTTCAAGAACAACTCGAGCAAGCAAATAATGACTGGGAAAATGCCTTAGAAGCATTAGATGAATTTGAATAAAGTAAAAGATCAAGATTCTCAAAAAATAGAAAATCTTGATCTTTTTTCATGTTTATTTTATATATTAGCTATTCATTTCTCTTAATTGATGAATTTTATATTGAACCTTCACTTCTCCGTTTAAATTTTTCACAAAAATATGATATTGATCTTTAGGAACAAATACACGCATTGTAAAAACATTTTCTCCATTGTTAATAAATATCTCTGCAGATGATATATCCTGGATTATTCGTATGCTAATAGATTTTTCAGCCTTCAGATTGCAGCTTCTTTCAGTTCCAAATTCGTCTTCAAATTCTATACCAGTTTTAATTCTTTGCACTATAAATCTATTTTTTATCTTATCTAAAACTAAACGCAAATGACTCGTATTTTCTCTATTAGCGAACAAGTCAATTATACTTATAGCATTATTATCTTTAGTAAAAATATCAAATTTAATATCTCTACAATTAATTAAGCCAGCAACAATCTCCTGATTTTTACTGATTATTTTATTCTCCATGTAATCAGTTGTATATAATTTTATTATCTCATTTACCGGTTTTTGAATAAGTTTGCCATTTCTTATTGATAATTCTCTTGGAAAAATTAAGCATCCATCATAATGATATTTAATTAGTGGGGAATTTGAATTCATAATGCTCATCCATGCGCTTAAAATACGTCTTCCATCAGGTGTGCTCATGGTCTGAGGCGCATAAAAATCAAAACCTGAATCTATTTCTTCATACTCTTTACTTTTAAAATATAAGTTTCTAAAATCCAATTTATTTCCAATGGCATAACATGCTTGAAATGCATTTAAAAATTGATTTCCTTTGCTCTGCAATCCCTGCGGACAAAACAACAGCACTCCTTTATTATCTAGTTCAAAATAATCTGGGCATTCCCACATATAGCCTTTTTTTTCAAAATTAGTTTTAACCTCACCAACTTTGTTCCAACTTTTTAAATTCTGACTTTCATAAATTAGGACAGTACCAGTTTTGGCTTTTGTTTGTACGCCTATTATTGAATAATATTTACCATTTTTCTTAAAAATTTTAGGATCTCGAAAGTGACCTGTATAACCAGAAATTGGTCCTTTAATTAATGGATACATCATTTTGGCTACATTATCATTTTCGTCCATGTAGGCTCCTAATTGACACGGAACTCTATGCCAATCATCTGTATCAGTATTAGTCCAAGAATTACCATTGTACATAAGGAACAATTTATTATTGATTGGGATAGCACTTCCTGAATATACTCCATACTTATCAAATACAGTATCATTGTTCATTACTTCGCCAACCGGTCTCCAATCAACCAAATTTTTCGATTTCCAGTGAAACCATCCCTGTTGAAAATAATTTGGATTCATACTATATTTCATCGGAAACCATTGGTGAAATAAATGATAGTACCCATTAAAATATGAAAAACCATTTGGATCACCCAACATGCCAAATAAGCTCTCAATATGAATTCTTTGATGATATGGTGATCTTTTTACACTATTTTTTTCTTTGAGCAAATTTTCTTCAGGAATATCTTTTAGATTTGAAACTAGGTATTCAAATTGTTTTCTTCTATTAATCATTTTTAACTCTATTAATCATTTTTAACGCACTCATTTTGATAAAAAAGAAAGCTAAATGTATCTAACTAAAAAGAGGGGGGGAAGTACTGATACAATTAGCTCTCTTGCACTTAATACTTATTAATTCATTTCATTCACAGTACCTTTTACTTGCGCAGTCATTGTAGGTTCAGTTAGAACAATTAATTTTTGTTGTGCTTTAACATCTCCAGAAGCAATTGGATCAACTTCTGCATAATCCTTTGAGTTGGTAATCAAAACTATAACTATATTGTCATAACCTTTTTCGCCTATTTCTTTATAATCATATGTTCCAAGCAATTCACCCTTATTTACCTTTTGTCCCTGCTTTACTACAGTGCTAAAGCCTTTTCCTTTTAGATTTACTGTATCTATACCTAGATGAATGAGAATTTCCGCACCATCATCTGACTTAACTCCATATGCATGACCTGTTGGATAAGCCACAGTAATTGTTCCATTTACAGGAGAAACTATATTATTTGATGATGGTTCAATAGCTATTCCTTTTCCCATCATTCCCGAAGCAAAAGCTTTATCAGAAACTAAATTTAAAGCTTCAATTTTACCACTAACAGGAGCATCTATTACTTCGTCTGATACGTGACTAGGCTCTTGTGTAAAAGTATTTTGTTTTTTCTCTATATCTTCTTTTTGGCTATTTTTATCATTACTATCAAATGCATGTTTGCCATAATAAACGTAAGTTAGCCCAAATGCCACTCCAAAACCAACTACACAAACTAAAATATATAATGGAAGTTGTTGATTCAAAAATAATAATATACCTGGGATAACAGTTATTGACATACCAGTAGCTTTCAAATTTAAAATACTTGAAAGAAATCCACCGACACCACCACCAATACAGCCAAATAAGAATGGTTTGATATATTTAATATTTACACCATAAATTGCTGGTTCAGTGATACCTAGTAAAGCTGAAATTGTTGATGGATATGCAATTTGTTTCATTTTATTTGAATGAATTCGTAAAGCTACAGCCAAGGCAGCTCCGGCTTGTGCGGCAATAGCAGCGGATCCAATTGGATTTACGGGATTCCAGTGAGTATTGGCTAATAACTGGATTTCTACTAAGTTTAGTGCATGGTGTAATCCAGTAACAACAATCATCTGACAAACAGCTCCCCAGATCAGTCCACCTAATCCAAATGGTAATTGAACTATCCATTCTGCTGCATGTAAAATGCCTTGCTCAACAATTCTGAAGATTGGACCAACGCAAAGTAATCCTAAAATACTTCCAACTAATAATGTGGCAAATGGAGTAACGATTAAATCAAGAGAACTGATAACATGTTTATGGATCCACTTTTCAGTTTTTGCTCCAATAAATCCTAAAATAAAAGCTGGTAAAACTGAAGCTTGATAGCCAGCAACTGGAATAAAGCCAAAAAACATTAATGGAGCAACTTTCCCTTGGGCAACATCCCATGCTGATGGTAAAGCAGGATTAACTAGCATTAACCCCAGTAAAATACCCAAAATTGGACTACCACCAAAAACTCTAAATGCAGACCAACAAATTAAAACTGGTAAAAAACTAAAAGCCGTTCCAGTCAAAATATTAAAGTAAGTAGTAAATTGAACGGGAATTGATTTAGCTGACATTCCCATCATCTTTAAAAGAGATGGTTGTGTTAATAAACCTTGCAACCCCATAAAAAGCCCTGTTGCAACTAAAGCAGGGATAATTGGTACAAAGACATCTGCAAACATTCTTATCGATCGTTGAAACCATCCCGACTGTTCTGCAGCTACATCATTTAACTCATCTTTAGATGTTGTAGAAACGCCTTCTTCTTTTACCGCTTCATAAACATCATTTACTAAACCAGTACCAAAAATAATTTGATATTGTCCAGCTGTAAAAAAGTATCCTTTTGCCTTATCAATTTTATCCAGTGCTTTTTCATTTACCTTTTCACGGTCTTTTACAACTATTCTTAATCTGGTAGCACAGTGGGCTAAAGAAACGATATTTTCTTTGCCACCAATGGCGGCTATAACCTCCTCAGCTATCTTTTGGTTTTCTTTACTAGACATTTTCTTTCTCCATTTCTTTTACATCCCTTACGCCAATTATTGTAAGCGCTTATCATATATGATTAAATACATTTCTGTTACATCTAATATGTAAAATTATGACATTTTATTTATAAAATCAAATTTTCCTTCTAATAACTGAACTCCATTAGTACCAACGTAAACATGTATTTTGCTACTTTCTTTATGGGACCTGCCCATATTGTCATAAAATGACAATTGATTTGCATTTATATAAAATTCTACATGTTGACTTGAATGACCTGATATAGCAATCTTGGTAAAATCTATTAACCGCTTAACTGGCTGAACGATACTCGCTGTTTCTTGATGGATATATAACTGTATAGTTTCTTTTCGATCATAATCACTTAAATTCTCAATATCTATTGAAATTTTTATAGGCCTATCCAGAAATAGTCGATCAGAAGAAATAGTTAAATTTGAATACTTTATTTTTCCATACGAAAGTCCATAGCCAAATGGATATAAAGCTTTAGCCGGTGCATCAATGTACTTAGATACAAATCTACCAACATGTTGAGAGTTACTCTCTGGTCTTCCTGTAGACAGATGATTGTAATACAACGGCTCTTGAGCTGAAGCATATGGAAAGCTCATAGTTAATCTTCCTGAAGGATTTACCTTGCCAAATAGTATATCTGCAATTGCATTTCCACCTTCAGTACCAGGAAACCAACTTTCCAGTATTACATCGACCTTATCTTTAACTTTTGTCAGTACTAACGGTCTCCCACTAATGAGTACTAAAATTATTGGTTTATTTAATTGAGATAATTTATCCAATAATTTCAATTGATTTGGTGCAATATTTAAGTTTGTCTTAGCACCAGCTTCTCCTGCTTCATATGTTTCTTCACCTAATGTTAAAACGATAGTATCAGCTGCTTTTGCAGCTTTAATTGCATTCTGAATATTTATTCTTTCTTTTTCCGGTGAAGATACAATTTTATTAATATCTTTCTCTGTTAAAAAACCTAGCTTTTTTAATAGTGCTTTATCACGACACAAGTCTGTCCCATGATTTACAGTTAAATTATTAGTATATTGTCCTAATCCATCAGCTATTGTTACAGTATCTCTTGAATTTCCATGAATTGCCCACATACCAATTAATTTTTGACTATTGGCATAAGGACCAATTAAAGCAACTTTTGCATCTTTCTTCAGAGGTAATATACTATTTTTATTTTGAATTAAAACTAATGATTCTTGAGCCAATTTTCGTGCTAATTTACGTTTTTGAGGAGTAAGTATACTATTTTTTTCTTTTTCAACAGACGCACCAAAGCATGGTTTTTCAAATAATCCTAATTGATTTTTTAAATTTAGTACTTTGAGAACTGCATTATTTATTTTTCTTTCATCTAGCATTCCATTAGTCACCAAATCATGCAGGCCATTTGCATAACAAGGAGATTTCATATCGATATCTACGCCTGCATCCATAGCTTTTAAAGCAGCATCAGTTGAATCTCGTGCAAAACCATGCTTAATTAATTCATAAATAGATGCATAATCAGAAATTATAATACCGTTGAATTTCCATTTTTTACGTAGTACATCTGACAACAACCAATTATCTGCTGTAGAGGGCACCCCATTTAAAGTTGTTAATGCAGTCATAACCATTCCTGCCCCAGCTTTTACGCCAGCTCTATAAGGTGGCAAGAAATTTTGATATAAATTACTTAAAGACATATCAACTTGATTGTATTCCCGTCCAGCTTCCACGGCTCCATAAGCAGCGTAGTGCTTTATACATGCTACTTGACCTGTTTTATTTGCAAGATTTTCTTGCAAACCTTCAACCATATTTTCAGAGTAAACAGAATTTAAATATGGATCTTCACCTGGCGACTCTAAAACTCTTCCCCATCTCGCATCATGCACAACATCTACCATGGGTGCAAATGCTACTTGATTACCCGATGCTGATGCTTCTTCGGCAGCAACAGAGTATGCTCTTTTTACTAATTTTGGGTTCCATGAACTTCCTAAACCTAAGGGAATTGGAAAGATAGTTTTAAAGCCATAAATAACATCTGACATGAACAGCATCGGTATATGATGTGGCTGCTTCTGCATTTGTTGATTTTGTACTCTGCGAACATTTTCCGCACCTACAATATTTAATGCTGATCCACATAAATTAACCATCTTTTTAGAAATACCCAATTTTTCAATCGGACCAATAGAAATATCAGAAGCTGAAAAGAATTCTCCAGATAGCTGAATTAATTGACCAATTTTTTCATCTAGTGACATTTCATTTAATAATGTAAATATTTTCTCTTGTTTCATTTTTATCCTCGATATATTTATTTATCCTTTTCACTATAGATTTTAGATAATTAACCGCTTACAATAAATACCAGAATGTTACTACTTATATGTAAAATATTTACATCTACACTAAAAACAGCCACATGATAAAAGAAAGAAACAATTTTTGTATTATGAAAATAACTCACGAACAAATTTTAAATAAGTCAATTGCACCATTTAAAGCTTTCTCTTTTCGCTCCAGAGATTCATCAAGAATCATTCCATCACATTGGCATGAAAGCACTGAAATTCTTTTTGTTCTAAGTGGTAAAATGAACACCACTATCAATGGAAAGCTCCAAGAAATTAATCAAAATCAATTTATTATTATCAACCCATGTGTAATTCATTCAACTAATGCGCTTAAAAATAGCCATATTCTTTGTATACAATATCCATTCACATTTCTAAATTTAATTACTAATGGAAAATTTCAGCAGTTTTTTCAATTTAATTCCAATCTTAATTCTATTTCATCTTTAACCTTGTCAGCAAATATCATAAATTTAGTAAAAGCTCTTGAAACACAAGATAAAGACATTTCTATTAATTTATCTATTTATATCTTAGGCCTACAGATTCTACAAGAACTCATAAAGAATTATTTAGTTGTGACACATTGCTCCACTAATAAAAATATTCTTTTTCTCAATGAATTTATTGACTTCGTTTCAAAACACTACACAGAAAATATCAGTTTACACATGGTTGCTGATCATTTTGGCTATTCAGTAGCTTATTGTTCTCGATTAATCAGAAAAAATTTGGACCACTCTTTCTCTGATTATTTAACATCACTTAGACTTGAGCAATCACTTCGGCTTAGTTTGCAAAGCAATTTAAATATAGAAAAAATTGCAGAAAAATCAGGATTTAAATGCTATCGAAACCTTTATAATGCATTCAAAAAGGTTTATAATTGCACGCCAGAAGAGGCTTTTAACCAACTAAAAGAATAAATTTTTAACCATAAAAAAAGATTAAGATTCTCAAAAAATAGAAAATCTTGATCTTTTTTCATGTCTATTTTTATTCAAATTCTTTACGAATCTGTTTACCCTGTTCATTCAATTTCGGTGCATCTTTTTGTAAACCATATGAATTCCAAGTTCCATATTTAAGTGGTGAACCTAAAACTTCATTGCCATCAGGTAGCGTCTTAACCATCCCGCGCTCAATAATTTGATCAAGGCGTCTAGTCTTATCCACATTCAAAACTAAGTCAGCTGGCACCCCTGCTTTATGCAAAATTTCATCCCATTCTGTGGCAGTCCTAGTTTTAAGCACAGCTTGCATCGCATTCTCAACTTCTTGCCAGTTTTTCTCACACAAATCATTTGTCTTAAAATCTGCTTGATTAATCCATTCTTCATGCCCTAATGCATTAGATAATAATCCCCATAAATGATCGTTACCTCAACAAATGGCAATTGGCTGATCTTGGCAATCAAAAGTATCAAACGGATACATATCAGGATACGATTGCCAATTCTGTGTGGTACTTCATGTGGCCCAAGAGCAAGCATCAAGTCCTGCACCATTAAGGAAAAAGTAGAATCTAACATTGAAACATCTATTGTGATTCCTTTTCCAGTGCGTTCTCTTGCCACTAAGGCAGTGGTAATCGCGCTATAACCCATGATTCCAGCAACAACATCAGAAACTGAAGTTTCAACACGTGTTGGTTTACCGTTCGGCTCGCCTGTAGCATCCATTAATCCCGAAACAGCTTGAATAATGGTATCGTAAGCAGCTTGTTTTGACCAAGGTCCATATTGTTCAAATCCAGAAACAGATGCAAAAATTAATTTAGGATACTTCTTCACCATTTCTTCTGGAGCAAAACCTAAACGCGCCATAACACCTGGACGGAAGTTTTCTACAACAACATCTGCCTTGGCAATCATTTTTTCAGCTAAGGCATGATCTTTTGGATCTTTCAAATCTAAGGCAATTGATTCTTTTCCTGCATTGCAGATTCTGAAATATTCACTTGAACCATCTGCAATGTATGGGCCCATGTGGCGGGTATCATCCCCTGTTTTTCTTTCAATATGAATTACTCGTGCACCTGCGTCGGCAAGCATTCTTGTACAAGTTGGATCTGACAAGACATGGGTGAAGTCCACAACTAAGATTCCTGCTAGTGGATATGGCTTATCTTTATCTAAATGAGGATTATTTGCTTCTAACTAGGCATAATTTGGTTCTGACATTTTTATATACACTTTCTTGTTTTAACTGTATTCAAGTCTTATTTTAGATAAAAATGTGCAAAATAAAAAGCCGTTTGATATCGACGGCTTTGAACTTGTCAAGATTTAAAGTAAATAATTCAGCAGAAGTAGTCTTTTTCTTCCTACTGGTGTATGTTATATAAAAATTTTTTAGTAGAATAAACATTAGGTTCAATATAACAGGTAGCTCTTGTTAGAACTTAGTGACTTTTTAGCATGGCTACACACTCCTCAAATAGTTTAAGTTACGGAGGTGGAAGCTTATGCATAATTGGATAGACTGGAGAGTTAGACTGCCAAGTGATTTCTTTTGCTATTGCAGTAAGCATTAGCTTAGGTGCTCTTGGTACTTGTGCCATACGTATTGCAAAAGCTTACGCAATAATAAAAAAAGCTAATCACAAGGATTAGCTAGCAACACAGTCATACTTAAGTTACGATTGGAGTTAGTGAGTAGCAGTCACTAACTCCTTTTCTTTTGCTATTATATAATTTCTTTTAGTTATTGTCTACTTTTGAATTTTCTTATGCAGTTACTTCAAAACTAAAAAATAGAAATAAATTAAGGGGAACACCTTTTATTCCTAATAGTTAATTAAATAAGTATTAGCTTTTGCTAAAATCAAAGCTAAATCTTCAAAACTAAATTCCTTAAAGTTTTGCTCTCTGATTCTTTTTTGTGCATCTTCATAGTTTAGCCAAGCAGTCTGCCTAATTTCACTTTCTTGACGTTTTATTTTCTGATCAGGATTGTATTTTGCTAAAAATAAAGTTACAGTCTTTTCACTTTCTGAAGTAACTTGATATGAATAACTCTCATGAAAATCAAAATCAAATTCAGGCTTTAATCCTACTTCTTCAAAGACTTCTCTCTTTGCAGCATCCCGTTCTGTCTCATCTGCTTCAAGATGGCCCTTTGAAAATGCCCAAGCACTCTTGAATTGCTTATAAGGCTGACTTTGAATTAATAAATATTGGATTTCGTTATTTTTCTTGCGCCAGATAATTGCACCTGCTGAATGTTCATATTTCATGATGTTCTCTCTCTTCCAAAATAAAAAACGCCTTGTCAGACACAATTATATCTAACAAAACGTTCTTACTTCTATCTTAATCTAAGCCGCACTTTTCAAAAATTTCATCAACATGCTTCAAGTGATAGTGATAATCAAAAGCATTGTCTAGATCTTCTTCAGACAAGTAGTTCATAACTTCACTTTCTTCAATTAACTTTCTAAATGAAGTTTGTTCTTGCCAAGACTTATTAGCAAGCTTTTGCACCATGTCATAAGCCTTTTCACGTGATAAACCTGCTTCATCAATTAACTTTAAAAGCACACGTTGTGAATAGATCAAACCATAAGTACGATCCATATTCTTGAGCATTGTTTCTGGGAAAACATCTAAGTTGGTTAAGATACGGTTGAAACGGTTTAACATGTAATCAATTCCAATGGTTGCATCAGGTAAAATTACACGCTCAGCACTTGAATGAGAAATATCTCTCTCATGCCATAAAGCAACATCTTCATAAGCTGGAACCATGTAGCCGCGCATTACTCTAGCCATACCAGATAAGTTTTCTGAGCCGATTGGATTATGCTTATGAGGCATTGCAGAAGAGCCCTTTTGACCAGCTCTAAAGTGTTCTTCAACTTCATGAATTTCACTACGTTGCAAACCACGAATTTCTGTTGCCCAATTTTCAATACTTGTAGCAATTAAAGCAATCGTAGCAATGTAGTATGCATGTAAGTCTCTTGGCAAAACCTGACTAGTAACTGGTTGCTGAGTTAAACCTAGTTGCTTTAAAACGCTAGTTTCAACTGCTGGTGGAACATTGGCAAAAGTACCAACGGCACCAGAAATCTTACCAGATTCTACATCTTTAGCGGCTGCTTTAAAGCGTTCAATATCACGGTTAATCTCGGCATACCAGCGAGCAAGCTTCAAACCAAAAGTAGTTGGTTCTGCTTGAACACCATGAGTGCGTCCCATTTCAACAGTGTATTTATATTTTCTAGCCTTATCTGCAATAGTTTCTTTTAAAGCTTCTAAGTCTTTCAAAATGATCTCATTAGCTTGCTTCAAGATATAACCTTGTGCAGTATCAACAACATCAGTTGAAGTTAAGCCGAAGTGAACCCACTTCTTCTCTTCACCTAAGCTTTCAGAAACTGTTCTAGTAAAAGCAACCACATCATGATGAGTAATGGCTTCAAGTTCTGAAACACGCTCAACAGTAAAAGAAGCATTGTCTGCAATCTTCTTAGCATCTGCTTCTGGCACTTCGCCAAGTTCTGCCCAAGCGTTAGTTGCCGCGATTTCTACCTTTAACCAAGCAGCGTATTTATTTTTTAAGGACCAAATTTTGCCCATTTCTGGACGAGTATAACGTTCTAACATAAATTACATTTCCCAAGGATTCTTCAAAACAATAGTTTGTTCACGGTCAGGACCAACTGAAACAGTAACTAAAGGAACACCCACTAATTCAGAAACGCGGTTCAAGAACTTCTTAGCGTTTTCTGGTAAATCTTCCCAAGTCTTTACATTGGTAATATCTTCTTCCCATGCAGGAAGTTCTTCGTAAACTGGCTTACATTTGTATAATTCCTTCAAACTTGCTGGGTAGTAGTCAATCTTTTCACCATCAAGTTCGTAAGCAGTGGCAATCTTAATCTTGTCAAAACCAGAAAAGACATCTAATAAGTTCAAACTTAAAGCATTGATACCAGCAACACGTTTAGCGTGACGAAGAGCAACTGAATCAAACCAACCAACACGACGTGGACGACCAGTAACAGTACCGTATTCATGAGCAGTTTCACGAATGCGATCACCAACTTCATCTAATAATTCAGTTGGGAATGGTCCTTCACCAACACGAGTGGTGTAAGCCTTGCAGACACCAATAACAGTATCTAAGCGGTTAGCACCCATTCCGATACCAGAAGCAATTCCACCTGAAATAGTGTTTGAAGAAGTTACGTATGGGTAAGTACCTTCATCAATATCAAGCATTACTCCCTGTGCACCTTCAAAAAGAACTTTTTCGTCGTTGTCTAAAGCATCGTTTACAACTACTGAGGTATCAGTAACGTATTTCTTCATCTTTTGACCGTATTCAAGGTACTTTTCAAAGATGTCTTCAAATTTAAGTTCAGGCTTACCGTAAACCTTAGTGAATAAAGCATTCTTTTCAGCTAAATTAGTACGTAACTTCTCTTCAAAAGTATCTCTTTCAAGTAAATCGCAAACACGGATACCAGTTCTTGAAGCCTTATCCATGTAACAAGGACCGATACCATTCTTGGTAGTTCCGATCTTCTTGTCACCCTTTGCTTCTTCTTGATAAGTATCTTGCAAAATGTGGTAAGGCATAATAATGTGTGCGCGGTTAGAAATCTTCAAGCCGCTGATGTCGATACCTTCTTTTTCAAGGTTATCTAATTCTCCGAACATTACTTCTGGATTGATAACTACACCATTACCAATTACAGCACCCTTCTTAGCAGCAAAAATTCCAGATGGAATTAGGCGCATCTTGAAAGTCTTATCACCGATTTCAATTGTGTGGCCGGCATTATTACCACCATTTGAACGAACAGCCATTGCTGCTTCTTTACTTAAGAAATCAGTAATTTTACCCTTTCCTTCGTCGCCCCATTGACTACCTACAACTGCTATTGCTGTCATTTGATTTCACCTCATAAAAATCATTTTCTTAAAACCGAAGACTAGTTTAACAATCTATATCTTAATAGTCAATTTATTTCCGAACATTTTTAATAATCAATAAAATAAATATTCATTTTTATTCTTGACTTTAGCTAACTTCACCCGTATATTAACTCATGTAGTTTTTAAAGAGCACGAGGTAAATTAAATGAGCAATTATTTTAGTATGGAAGCTTTCGATTACGATGACATCCAACTTGTACCCAATAAATGTATTATTAAGAGCCGGAAAGAAGCTAACACAGGAGTTAAATTCGGAAGTCGAACATTTAAAATCCCAGTTGTTCCCGCAAACATGGAAAGTGTTATTGACGAGGATTTAGCCATCTGGCTTGCAGAAAATGGCTACTATTATGTTATGCACCGTTTTTACCCAGAAAAACGCGCCGACTTCATTAAAATGATGCATGATAAGGGATTATTTGCTTCAATTTCAGTTGGAATTAAGGATAGCGAATACGACTTCATCGACTATCTTGCTAAGGAAAACATTATTCCAGAATATACAACAATTGATGTAGCACATGGTCATTCCGACTATGTCATTAAAATGATCAAGTACATTAAGGAAAAATTACCTGATACCTTCTTAACGGCTGGTAATATTGCTACTCCTGAAGCAGTTCGTGAATTAGAAAATGCTGGAGCTGACGCAACTAAGGTTGGCGTTGGACCTGGTAGAGCCTGCATTACAAAGCTTAAGACCGGCTTTGGTACTGGTGGCTGGCAATTAGCAGCGCTTAGAATGTGTTCTAAAGCCGCTAGAAAGCCTTTAATTGCCGATGGCGGAATTCGCCACAATGGTGATATCGCTAAGTCTGTTCGTTTCGGTGCTTCAATGGTTATGATTGGCTCACTTTTTGCTGGTCATGAAGAATCCCCTGGTAACTTAATTACTATTGATGGTAAACGTTATAAGCAATACTGGGGTTCAGCTTCTGAAGTTCAAAAAGGCGCCTACCGCAATGTTGAAGGTAAGCAAATGTTAGTTCCATACCGCGGCTCAATTAAAGATACTTTGCGTGAGATGCAAGAAGATCTCCAGTCTTCAATTTCTTATGCTGGTGGAAAAGATCTAAGTGCAATCAGAGTAGTAGATTATGTTATTGTTAAGTCTTCTATCTTTGATGGAGATAAATAATAACCCTCACAACAAAAAAGATGTCGTTAATCTTCGCACTACGCGTTGATTAAACGACATCTTTTTTGTTTAATATTTCTACAAGTTGATCATAATGCTGAAGGCTAAGCCCCAAATAATAGCATAGATGACAACAATCATTACTAGGTAAATTACTGCACCCCAGAATGGATCGTGGATCATCTTTTCGGTTCCTGGATCAGGACAAACAACCAGTAAGAATGAACCTAAAGAAAACAGTGCATAGAAGATCCAGACTAAAGCCTCTCCAAATCCAAGCAAGCCTGAACTTAAGCTTAGGATTAAGAATAAGAATGCACAAATTACAATCCAGAAGTTCCAGTTAGTTACTTGTGCAACCTTGTTGACACACTGCCAAAAGCCGCCGGTACTGCCGAACACGAACAAGTGACCAAACATGGAACAAAGAATCGTAATAATCTGAACACAGAACAGAATTACGATTGCCCAGAAGGTAAACCCTGATGCATGATGGATCAGCCTAATATCAAACATATTAGCAATATAATTAATAGTAATAGCTAAACCAATGAATAATACAATATCTTCACCTAATAAGGTAACGACTCCGTACCACTTTTCCCCTAGGTTGTGGCCGAGAGGATAGCGCCATGACTCTACTAGCCAACGCCAATATGTATTAGGAGTTTCCTCTTGTGGAGCTTGAACTTCATCTTTCATAATAAATTTTCTCCTCAAGATTATTGATCTTTCACTTCTTATATAACAATATTCCTTATTCATAGGCAGAATAAGGACTTTTTTGTTATTAAACACAAAAAACAAGCAACCATTTCAGTTGCTTGTTTTCAATGAAAAATGTTAAACGATATTTTATGTAAAAATAAAATAAAAGATAAGTGGATTAGAGCTTTCACCCTAATAAAAAATCAAACTGTTATTTATTCTTTGGAGTTAACAGCCTATTTCCATTTTAGACTGTTTAAATCACCTCCTATAAAGAAGGCGCGATAATCATCTACCGTGTTTTCGCGTTTCAAAACTGACTTTGGACCTTTTTCTGCGTAATCGCAATTAGGAATGAAGATGTGAACTGCAATTTCTTCATCCGCATCTGAATCGATTACATATTGGCGATTGTCTTCTTCATTCTTTCTAACTGGAATAACTCGAAGTCTAGTACCAATCGGAATATTGTCATTAATATTTGCAAAAATAGCTTCTGCTTCATAGTAGAAACAAGTATCTCTATTATTCCAAATATTACTTTCGATTGACCCGAATATTCTTTAGAACTTTCGTTAGCACGTTTAAATTGAGGATAGGTCATTATATTATCGATATTTTGATCTGTTCCTAGATACTTTTCAATATTTTGAAGTACTCCACTAAATTTTCCTAGCAAATGACCTGCTTGAATATTCAAATCCGATTTAGTAATCTTTGTTTCCTTACCAATTAGTTCAGGCTCACCCACCATTACCTTATCAACGGATGTTCCCTTACCATTTTCTATCTTTTTCTTGATCCAAGATAGTTCATGATTTTCGGAATCTTCATCAGAAGCAGGCGCAACGTTCAAAAGTGCCCTCCAGCCCGTTATTATGATCTTAGCATAATCCCGATAGAATAAAATTGGCTGAATGAGTTGAGTAGAAGATAAATGACTAAGACTATTATTAACTACTAATTCATCTTTATCTGAAAGTCTAAATAAATCATTCTTCTCATCTTAATCAAGTGAATATTTATTTAATTGATCTAATTCACTCAATTCCTTATCATTCTCAAGGCCAAGCTTTTTTAAAAATTCTCTCTCTTCCATCGGCTTAGTTACGCTTTCTCTTCTTCTCGCCTACTAAAGAGCCTAGGCCTAGGGATGCTAAAGACAATCCTGCTAAAGCAGCAAATACGCTGAGCTTATCGTTAGCACCAGTTTGTGGTAATGAGTTCTTAGATGCATTAGCTTGGGCAACTAACTTCTTAGTTTGAGGACTTAAAACAGATGCAGTATTTGATCTTACTACTGCGTTAGTTAAGACTTTACTGCTTTGAGTAGTAGATACAGTACCTACTGAATCTACTGCCCGTGCTAAACCTACTGAGCTAGAAGTGCCAGCTTGAACACTAGTAGTTGTAGTAGCAGTATGCTTAGGAGCTG
The DNA here is from genome assembly GCF_002553805.1 of Lactobacillus sp. UMNPBX19. NCBI lineage: Bacteria > Bacillati > Bacillota > Bacilli > Lactobacillales > Lactobacillaceae > Lactobacillus > Lactobacillus sp. UMNPBX19. The sequence continues at coordinate 42,234 of NZ_PCYR01000010.1, read as the reverse complement.
AAACATTATCTAGAGCCTTGTTGATTTGAGCATCAAGGGAAGCACGTTTTTGGTCTGCCTTTTGCTTGTTGATTGTAGTATTTAATTGCTTGATCTTAGATTCATAGTTAGTGATAGCTGTTGATAAGTCTTCAATATGATTGTTTAACTTAGTCAATTCATCTTGAGCAGCTTGGTATTCCTTATCAGTCTTAGCAGCGTCTTCTTTTGCTTCGTTATAAGCTTTAGTCTTATCTGCTAATTCAGAATTTGCCTTGTTCAAGTTATCAATTACATCTTTATGGGTGCTTACATATTCATCATATGCAGCTTTAGCCTTAGCTAAGTTAGCGTCAGCTTCTTCTTTAGTAGTTTTAGCAGTTGATAACTTAGCTTTCAATTCATCTAAACGAGAAGAAATAGCTGATAATTCACTTGTTGCCTTGTCTAAGTTAGCTTTGCTTTCTGCTACTGCACTTTCAGCCTTGCTCTTTGCACTGTTAAGATCATTTAACTTAGCTGTTAACTTATCTAAGTTAGATTTAGCAGCGTTAAATTGAGCAAGAAGATCTTTATTCTTAGCTTGGTAAGTAGCTAAATCAGCTTCTGCCTTAGATTGAGTCTTATCTAGGGATGCTTGTTTATCCCTCAATTCTTGAACGCGACCTGGTAGAACTGCAATCTTCTTGTCTGCATCTTCCTTAGTTGCTTTTGCGTCTGCAAGAGTCTTGTTAGTATCGCTAATTGATTTAGTCAAATCACTAATGCGAGTATTAAGTCCCTTAATATCGTTAGTTAAACCGTTAATTTGATTATCTAAGTTGGATTTCTTAGCACTCAAATCGTTTACTTGAGCTAAACTTTCAGAATATTGCTTAGATGCATCAGATTTATTTGAATCTAATGGAATATTTGCATTTACATTGAATACTTTTGGATCAAGAACCATGGATTCATGAACATTGATAAAGTGCAATTGCAAATCGTCATCGCCCCAATGGTTAGGAGTTGGTTTCGCACTGAAACTAATTGCGGCATAGTTTTTACCTTTTGCACTATAATCGAAAAAGTCTTGTGACAAAATACCATACGCATGAAGCCATTCATTATAGTTGAATGCAAATCGCTTAACTGCGTTATATACTTGATTCTTTAGGTGATCCATATCGTCTAATCGATTATTATAATCGTCTTGTGAGTGACTATACGTATTATCCATATTGTATGCTAATTCTTGGTCACTATAATGATATGGATTGCCAAATTTATCTGCATCGGCTTTTGCTTGTTCGAATGGGATTTCGGTCCATCCAAATAAATCAGTCATCATATTTTCATAATATTGGCCATCCTTACTATATGTACCATCCTTACGTGAAACCGCATAGTCTAAGCCATATTGATGGGCTAATTCATTAATAGCTGCACTATCATGGCCATTCTTATCTGAATCCCAGTCATCTTTTACATATCTATCGGCAATCGCATTTGCAAAGTCTAAAGCTGATTCGTTAAAGGTCCATGGATCTACGCCAATTTGGCTTCTTAATTGATTAATTAAATTAATACCAAACTTATTTAATTCAATTTGATCAGCTCTGGACATATGCTTTAAATCAACCATATGATTCTTTTCAGCTTCATTATGCTTGTATTCGTTTTGGGTCCAGCCAATCCAACTTGCGGCTTCCATTTCTTTGTAATAATCATCAGTAGGATCTCTAGTCAACCACTTCTTTACAGTATCCTTGTAAACTTGTGGCATAACCATAGTGTTGACTACTGTATCTTTATCTGCATTTGAGTCGGCTTTTGCAGCGTTCATCTTGTTTTGTGCCACTTGTAAATCTTTAGCTACTTGATCTCTTTGACTAGTTAAGTCGCTTGCTTGTTTTTGCTTTGCACTCAATTCACTCTTTGCACCGTTTAATGCGTTAGTATCATTAGTCAATTTTGTTTGCGCATTATTAATAGTTTCAGCAGACTTATTTGCAGTGTCTTGTGCCGTCTTTAACTCGTTTTGTGCTTGAGTTAATTCCTTAGCATTTGCTTCAGCAGCCTTTTGTGCATCACGCACTTCTTTAGCTTGCTTATCTAATTCGGCTTTAACGGGTTGATAATCCTTATTTACAGCATCATGAGTCTTTTGAACTTGGTCAACTTGACCTTGAGTCTTACTAATTTCTTCATTAGTTTTATTCAAAGTTTCAGTATTAGTCTTTAAGTCATCTTCTTGACCTTGACGATTATTTAAAGCTTCTGCTTGTTTAGTGTTTTGAACATTAATTTGTTCTTGAGTACTTTGAACATCAGCGTTAGCTTTATTTACATCGTTTTGTGCAGACTTAACATTATTTTCGTAAGAAGCATCATAATTTGCTTGAGCTTTAGCTTGTGCATCTTGCGCAGTCTTTAATTGATCTTGAGCGTCAGCTAAACCTGATTGAGCTGATTGATTATTTGAGTCAGCAGTTAAAACATTTGCTTGAGCATCTGAGGTCTTGCGAACAGCTTCATCATGCTCTGCTTGAGCCTTGTTTAATTGATCTTGAGTTTGAATTAAATCTTTTTGATTTTGATCAATTGTATTTTGTGCTGCATTCTTATCAGCTTGCTTTTGAACTTCAGCCGCATGAGCGTTTTGAGTGTTAACGCTAGCTACTGCACCAGCTGCAAGCACTGCAGCCGAAACATACATTAATTTACTATTTTTACTTTTCATTCTTACTCCTCCGAATATAATTAAATAACTGATTCTGATCTAAAAGGTAAACACAAGCCTAGTTTACCCCCCCATTTTTTATTTTGTCAAGGTGTTTTACGAACAAAGCAAAAAACCAAACGACATCAAAGAAAAAACGTTCTTCTTCAACATCATTTGGTTCTTTATAAAATAACTTATTCTGTTAACTATCTACAATTATGCTTTGTTTAGCTCTTACTTCAACATACTTTCAGCATAGGGCAACTCAAGTGATGGATCTGCATTTAAGTTCTCATCACTAAATTTACCTGCTTGATACAAGTTATAGGCAGCTGCACCAATCATAGCTGCATTATCTCCGCAAAGCTTCAAGTCTGGTAAGATCACCTTCGGCTTAATATCAGCAGGCAACTTCTCAATCTCTTCGGCTAATCTATCCCGTAAGCCGTGGTTTGCGGCGACACCGCCGCCTAGAATAAAGGTCTTTGGCTTATATTCCTTAATAGCTCTAATTGTCTTGTGACTTAACACATCAACAACTGAAGCTTGGAAGCTTGCAGCTAGGTCATACTTATCAAGTTCTTTGTGAATTTGGTCTGCATGGTGGCAAGTATTAATGAAGGCACTCTTAAGACCTGAGAAGGAGAAGTCATAATCATCATCTTCCATCATTGCTCTTGGGAAGTGGAAGGTATCTTTCCCCTTGTGTGCCCATTCATCGATGGTCTTACCTGCTGGGTAATTAACACCTAAAACGCGGCCGATCTTATCATAGGCTTCACCAGCTGCATCATCCCTCGTATCACCCACAATTTCAAAGTGGATCGGATCCTTCATCAAGACAATCTCAGTATGTCCACCAGACACCTGCAAAGCAAGGGCTGGATATTCAATTTCATCCTTTAATTGCGCTGCCATAATGTGGCCCATAATGTGGTCAACCCCAATTAACGGAATTCCAGTTGCCATTGAAGCTGCCTTTGCTGCACTAACACCAATTAAAAGTGCCCCAACTAGACCTGGTCCATAGGTGACCGCAATTGCATCAATATCATCCCAAGTCGCATTTGCTTCATCTAAAGCTTCCTTAGTAATCTGCGTAATTACTTCAATATGGTGACGACTTGCTACCTCTGGCACAACCCCACCAAAGCGTTGGTGACTTTTAATTTGAGTAGCTACAATTAAGCTTTCGATTTCACGACCATTTTTAATCACAGCAGTTGAAGTTTCATCACATGAGCTTTCAAATGCTAAAATTCGAACATCTTTTTTAGTCACTTTATCTCTTCCTATTCTTAATCTGTCAATTCTTTAATCATGCTAATCGCATCTGCTTGTTCAGTAGTATAGTAGTTCTTCCGGATAAAGTTATCTTTAAAGCCTAACTTACGATATAGACTCTGAGCATTATAGTTATCGCTGCGTACCTCTAAAGTCATCTGAACTGCACGATTTTTCTGAGCAATCCCAATCATGGTTCTGAGTAAGAACTCACCAATTCCTCTTCGTTGATAGGTAGGCTTTACCGCAATATTGGTAATATGTCCTTCTTGAGCCTGCATTCTCATCCCCACAAAGCCCACCAAAGTTGAGCCTTGATAAACTACCAAGTACAAGGAATTCGCATGCTTCTTTAATTCACTCTTAAAAGAGAATCGACTCCAAGGCGTCCGTCCAAAGTACACCTCTTGCTCTAGACCTAGCAAGTCCGCAATATTCTCATCGCTAGCCTTCATAATCTGATAAGTTTCATTATCTAACCTTAATGCAAAGGGCGTAAAGCTGAGGTCTATTTCTACCGGATGAAAAAATAAACTAAACTTCTTCAACATAGTCGCTATCGGGGCCAAATGCCTTTCCAGTCTTATTATGCCAGTCCATTTCAGCTTGCGTACGTCTCAAATATTTTGGCACCATCTTATCAGGATCTACTGCTTCTTTATCAAGAGCTAACTTTCCAATTTCACCAGCATGAATTTGGTTGTCGCCAGCATCTTGAGTGAAATTGTCTGAACCTAGTAAGTCCCTAATTTCATCTTGATATTTTTCAATTGGGCTACCAACAAAGATAACTTGTTCAGATAAGCCAAGGTCTTTCACCTTATTCATCAAGTCATCTAAATGGTAGTGACCGTCAGGAACTAGATTCTTTAACTTGCCGTCAGTTTTACGATAAACACCAGCAAAGAAGTTCTTGTTACGAGCATCTAATTCACTCACGATTAAGCCATCGCTTGCGCCGTTAGCTAATGCAGCTAAAGTTGATACCCCAACTAAGTCTTTATTTAAAATAGAAGCAAACATCTTCGCAGTAGTAATTCCAATTCTTAAACCAGTATAAGAACCAGGACCTTCTGCAACTGCAAAACGATCAATATCTTTTAAAGTAAGATCATTTTCCTTCAACAATTCATTAATTAAAGGATCTAAATGTTCACTATGATTTCGATGATCTTCTTCGTTCTTTTCCCAAATTTTATCTCCATCATTCAAAGCTACGCTCAAATGATTGGTTGCAGTAGTAATACTTAATATTTTCATTTAAATTCTATCCTTGATTATTATCGAAATTACCTTCTTATTTTAACACGTTGAAGAGCATTTAAAATCACGTAAAGAACGACAATTTGAATCCAAGGAGCGATCAACTCTTTTAGAATTCTTTGTAGAAATGCTGCTCTTAAATCTAAGCCACGTAATATATGAATCCAGTAAGTATTCATTAAGACATTAACCACTAAGGTAACTAATAAGGTTGAAGCAATAATACGCCACCACTTAATTGGTTTTTGATATAAGAAAAGAGCATAAATTACCACAGCAACAATTGCTGACAGCGTAAAGCCTGGGAAGAAGCCTCCCTCAACTCCAAAAATCGCTGACCGCAACAAGTCACTAACTAATGCCCCAATTCCGCCCCACAAGGGACCAAAATAATAAGCAAGCAATGCACTTCCAATAAATCCTAAACCTACCTTTAAGGTTAATGAACCAAAAGATATCTTCCCAAGCACAACATCCATTGCTACAAAGAGTGCTAGGGTAACTAACCCCTGCAAATCTAATTTCTTTATTCCTGTCTTCATTGACATACCTACCTTTCAAAAAAAAGCACGACTGTACTAACAACAAATCATGCCTTTAATTTTCTTTCCAATTAATTTCAGCCAAGGCAGACTCCTTACCCTGATTAGAAATCAAATGATACGAAGTCAATGTATCTTGGTCAAGCTCTACTTCTGCTAGTGCTTGGTTTCCATATTGAACTTCTTTTTTAAATGAAATATCAATACTTTTGACAGTATGAGAATTCAAGAATTCTCTTGGCAAGGTATCAATCATCCAATCGAAATAAATACTATTAGTTAAATGATGGTTTGTATCTAAATCATAATATCTAACAGTATATTTCTTACTTGAGCGATATTCTTTTAAGGGACGTAATCTCTTAAAGCGCGGCATATGTTTCAAGTATGGATTTCCAAATTTCTGCATCATTTGATCATCTGCTTCAGTAATTTTGCGATTTTTTAAATCTAAAATTACCCATTGGCTTTTGACATCCACTATCTTTTCGTTAGTAGAATCAATTATACCAAAATCTCTGTATTCAAAAAAGCGATTATATCCACTACCGTTGGTAGTAACAGTGATTTTTTCACCAGCTTCAGGCAAGCGGTCAATATCAAGATGATACTCAACTACAACCCAGCCTAGATTTTGCTTTAGTAAATCATGAATCCCAGCACCACCTGAAGTTAATTGATCATTTGAAACCTGCATAAAATGCTCAATTAAATGAGGAAGTTGAATTTTTCCTGTTTCATCACAATCACCATAGCTAACTTGGTGTTCTTCTTTAAAAATCTTTTCCATCTTAATCCTCGTGCTTAATTTTGATGGTATTTGTCATAAAGTTCATTCTTTGAAACCTTATTTGCCTTAGCAACTGACTTAATCGCATCTTTTTTACTTTCACCAGCTGCTACTTGGTCGGCTACTTGCTTGATTAACTCATCCCAAGAAAGTTGCCTTTCTTCCTCTTCATTAGGAGAAACTAAAACCACAAATTCACCTCGTGGATCGTTCTCAGTGAAGTATTCATTAATTTCACTGATTGATCCTCTGATATATTCTTCATGAATCTTGGTTAATTCACGAGCCAAGGCAATCTTTCGATCTGGCTTAATTACTTCAGCTAAAGTCTTCAAGGTCTTCTTCAAGCGATGCGGTGCTTCATAAAAGATTGAAGTAGCACGCGAAGTGTTCATCATTTCAAAGTACTTCTTCTGCTCACTGCTCTTACGCGGCAAAAAACCATAATAAGTAAAGGGTTGTGCATCAAACCCCGAAGCAATTAAGGCAGTGGCAAAAGCTGAAGGACCAGGAAGAGAGACAACTGGAATATCATTTTTGATACATTCTTGCACCAAGACATAACCAGGATCTGAGATTACTGGCATCCCAGCATCAGAAATCTCAGCAATTGTCTTTCCTTCCTTAAGCAGCTTAATCAATTCTGGAGCACGTTCTTTAGAATTATACTTATGAAAAGAAATCATCTTATTATGAACGCCAATCTTTTCAAGCAAGATCCCACTAGTTCTGGTATCTTCAGCTGCAATGTAATCAGCTTCAGTTAGAATTCTTTTAGCTCTTAAAGTAATATCTTCTAAATTTCCAATTGGAGTAGGGACAAGATACAGACGCCCCTTATCTTTTTCATTAAAACTACTCTGCACTTGCATCATTTTTATCCCCTACTCTTTTGTCCGTGATTTACAAAATTATCTAAAATATCTAAGCAAAACATGCAATCTTCACCTGATTCACGGTGAGAACCATAGTACATATTGCAGATATGGTAACCAGAATCGTAAATATTTCTCAGTGACTTCAAACCAGCTTGTGACTTATTTTCAGCTGGTTCTTTATTTGCATCTAGCTTACTAATCTTTTCTCTTAATAGTTGGTTTTCAACTTTTAATTCTGTATTTTCTTTCAATACTTCAAGCATGTCATTTTCCAGACCGGCAACAGTTTTTGTCATTGCCTGAAGATTGTGCTGTAATTGTGACAATTGTGAAAATGGATCCACTCAAAAACACCTACCGTTCAAAACTCAATACTAAATAATCTAATGTATTGTGGAAACTAACATTACTGGCTCGCATCTTATCGCAAGTCATTAATAACTCTAATAAAGATGCACTTTCCCTTAACTTTTGACCAGTTTCTAAGTTCTTCATAGCCAAAGTTTTAAGCTGATAAAAAACAAACTTTTGACTCGCTGGCTTAGTAGCAAGACTGCTAATCTGATTCACACGCACCAAAGCTAAATCATTACGTTCTAACAGCTCTTGAAACAAGTATTTACTCTCTTCTTCAAGCTTACTTGTATCGCCTAGATCATCAATTTCTTCATCTGTTAAGCCATATTCAAGTAATTGTGCTCTTTTACTATCAATCTTTTCATCAGAGAAATTAAGAATCTGGGTTCTAGATTTAACCGTTGGTAAAATTTGATTTTCATTATTTGTGATCAGAATGGTAACGACCGGCGCTACTGGTTCTTCTAATAAATTAAGCAAGGCGTTGCTTGCAGCTAAAGTTAATTTTTCCGCATTTTCAATTATAAAAAAGCGGCGATTTCCTTCAACAGGGCTCTTAGCAAGTTCTTCTTTTAAAGGACGAATCTGATCAATCGAGAGAGTCTGCTTACCTTCTAGTTTTACTAAGAAGACATCTGGATGATTTCCATCTAAGATTCTCTGGCAATTGTTACAAGTGCCATCCGGTTTGTCTTCTCCTACACAATTAAAGAGACAAGCTAGCCAGTAAGCTGTATTAATTCCCTTCTTTTGCATGGGATCAACAAACAAGTAACTATGGGCAACTTTTTTATTTAAATATGCATCCCTTAAAAGATCAGCCTGCTTTTGGCCGATATTTTTTAAATCAATCATTAAAAGTGTTTAAATTCCTCAACTGGTAATACAAAGACAGTCGCTCCGCCAACAGTAACTTGAACTGGTTTTCCAAGCATGGAAGTGCCTGCAGCATCCATGTTCATATTCGAGACATATTGTTCTCTAGTATGGGAGCTCTTTTTAATGATTTCTAATACTTCATTTACGCGGTCATCTTCAATACCCACGATAAAAGTTGTATTTCCTGCTCTCAAAAAGCTACCGCTGGTAGCTAATTTAGTTGCACGTACATCATTTTGAATAAATTCTTTTGCTAAGGTATCTGCATCTTTATCCTGTACAATTGCTAAAACAAGTTTCATTCTTACCAAATCCTTACATAAAAATATCAGGTAATTGTTTTCTTATTATTTTAACACTATTAGCTGCAACATCCTTGATCGGCAAATTAGCATCTACTTTTTTTATTCGATCAGGATAGCGTTCAAGTAATTCACGATAACCAGCATAGACCTTATTATGGAAGTCAATTTTTTCTTGTTCAAGTCGATCTTCTTGACCAGCGCGCTCTTTTTCAATTCTAGCTAAACCAACAGCTGGATCTAGGTCTAAGAAGATGGTTAAATCAGGCTCAAGTCCGCCAGTTCCGAAATCATTAATTTGCTTTACTTCTTCAATGCCTAAATTTCTACCTACACCTTGGTAAGCGAGTGAACTATCAATGAATCTATCTGATAAGACTACTTTACCCGCTGCTAAGGCTGGACGAATCACTTCACTTACGTGTTGACTTCTTTGGGCTGCATAAAGCAAAGCCTCAGTTCTATCGTCCATTTCTTTATTTTCTGGATCTAAAATAATTGTTCTAATATTTTCTGAAATTTTAGATCCACCTGGCTCACGCGTGACAAGAGTCCGTTCTTGTAAACTTTGCGGTAATTGCTTAATTATTTCGTTAATAACTGTAGTTTTTCCTGCCCCATCTGGGCCTTCAAATGTAATTAAATATCCTCTCATGTCTACCCCCACTTGGCATTGTACTGTAAAAGAAAAAAGAAAGACAGACTTGTTTTTTTAAGATTATTTATTTTTCCACAAAAAAAGTCCACCGCAGTGGACTACATTATCTAGTAATAACGCTTGATGAGCTACTAGATTTAGTGTTTCTTCTTCTAGCTTCTTCATACAAAAAAATAAATTTTGCATGGAGAATTTTATTTAAAACTCGATTATCAAATGAATAATCAATTGTCGTTTGATCGAAAACTTTTTGTTCAGCAAGTTGTCTTTGCAGTTGAGCAACAATTCTTAGTAATCGTTCGTCGCCTGCTTTTTTAACTTTGTTCCTTTTTCCAATCATAGATCTGTTCTCCCTTGAACAGCGCGCTTCAAAGTAATTGAGTTAGCGTATTCAATATCGCTACCTACGGCTAAACCAGCAGCAAGACGCGTTACCTTTAAGCCAGCTGGCTTAATCAGCTTAGCTAGATACATAGCAGTTGCTTCACCTTCTGGGCTGGAGTTTAGAGCAAGAATGACTTCTTTAACTTCATCTTGTTTCTGAAGTCTGGTAATTAAACTTTTAATGTTAATTTCTTCTGGTCCTACTCCATCCATTGGGGACAAGACACCATGTAAGACATGGTACAAACCATTATATTCGCCCATTTCTTCAAAAGCCATGACATCTTTTGGTTGCTCAACCACCATTATCGTTGAACGGTCACGGTTTTGATCGCGGCAAATTTCACATGGATCACTTTCAGTAATATTTCCACAAATAGAACAAGAATGAAGATTTTCTTTTACCTGCATTAATGACTTAGAAAAGTCTTCCACATCCTGTTCTGGCATGTCCATTGTGTAAAAGGCTAAACGTGTTGCTGTTTTTTCACCAATACCAGGCAGCTTCATATAATTATCAATTAAACGGGCAATTGGTAATGGATATTGCATCTTACATCAAACCTTTAGTGTATTTTCCCATTGATGCTTGAGTAGCATCATCTACTGCCTTGATTCCCTTGTTTACGGCATCGATAACAAGATCTTGAAGCATATCTGGATCATCTGGATCGATTGCTTCTTTATTAATCTTCAAGTCTTTTAGCTTGCGGTCGCCGCTAAAAGTAGCAACTACCATGTCATCAGCAGACTTACCAACAAATTCTTGAGTAGCTAAGTTTGCTTGTTCAGCTTCCATTTGTTGTTGCATCTTCTTAGCTTGCTTAATTAAACCTTGCATGTTACCCATGCCCATACCACCAAAATTAGGTCTCTTACCCATAGTTTTCTCTCCTTAATCTTTAACTTGTGCTAGATCTCCAAACAATTCTTTAGCCTTATCAATGACTTCTTTTTTTGCTTGAGGATCTATCTGATTACCATTTGCTTCTTGTTCAGATTTTTCTAGTCTTTGAAATTTTTTAGCAAGTAACTCTTCTTTATGACTTGCCACAAAATCATGCCGTACTTTCAACCATGAAGAATCTGCAACTAAAACAATACTATAATTATGCTTTGTTAGCTTCGCAATTTCAGCTTCAAGTTGAGAAATTAGATCTCCGTCTTGATTTGCTCGCTCAAACCATAATTCATACTTACATTTTAAAACAATTTGCTCGTGACTTGCAGCCACAGGATCTAAAACTTCCATTACAGCTCTTTGAGATACCTTTAGCGTAGACAGTAAGTCTGGCCAAATATCTTTTACTGTATTTAAGTCTTCCTTAGTGGCATTTTCAAGCACATGATATACCTGCCGGCGGTTATTTTCTTGAGCCGCTTGGTTATTAGAACTAGCCTTTCTTCTTTTCGGCTTTTGTTCTGGCTTATTTTCTTTATCGGCAACACGTCTAATTTGTGACTTAGTTTCAGTTTTAATTGTGCCTGAAAAGTCTGAAGTAGTACTTCTAGCAGGTGCTGGTCTGTTTTTCAATTCCGCAATTTGCTTACTTAAAGTGTCAATTTGATTTTTTAGAGTTTGAACAACATCTGACGAAATTGCTTCAGCTTGTTGAGGTGCATTATCAGCTTTTACTGGAGATTGAGTCACTTGAACTACAAATACATCAAGCGGAATTTGTTGCTGGTTAGTGTAGCGCAAGTCATTTAAGGCGTTATTAGCTGCTTGCACAAGAGAGTAGAATTTTTCTTCTGGAATTTTAGTTAATTCAGAAACATAATCCTCAGTTAAAAAAGTTTCTTTCTTATTACTCTTAATGGCCAGCATCCCTTTAACAGTTAAACTAATCAACTCATCTAAAATATTCTTAGTTGATGCTCCATCCTGCAAAAGTGCATGAACTATTTCAAGAGCTGCTGAAGTTTCGCCATTAAGTAAATTTAATAATACTTGTTCAATTTTTTCTTGAGCCGCATAACCAGTTATTCTTAAAGCATCTTCATATTTAACCTTATCTTGATCATAAGATAAAATCTGATCCAAGATACTTAAACTGTCACGCATTCCACCATCAGCTACTTGAGCAATTACTTCAAGGGCCTTTTCTTCAAAGTCAATTTTTTCTTGGCCAAGAATATAGGTCATGCGAGCGATTAAATCATGTTGATCAATCCGCTTGAAATTGTAGCGCTGGGTTCTAGAAATAATAGTTGCTGGAACCTTTTGAAGCTCTGTTGTAGCTAAGATAAAGACCACATGCTCCGGCGGCTCTTCCAGTGTCTTAAGTAAGGCATTGAAGGCCCCCATCGAAAGCATATGAACCTCATCGATGATGTAGACTTTATATTTACCCTGTGTTGGGGCGTATTTTACTTTATCTCTGATATCTCGAATTTCATCGACACCATTGTTAGATGCAGCATCGATTTCGATGATATCGTTCATTGTTCCTTGATCTGCTGCAAGACAGTTTTCGCATTCATTACATGGTTCTCCGTCTTGTAGATTAGTACAATTTAAGGCCTTGGCAAAAATTTTAGCACATGATGTTTTACCAGTACCACGTGGTCCTGCGAATAGAAAAGCATGTGATATCTTGCCACGCTTGATTGCATTTTTTAATGTATCAGTAATCGCTGTTTGTCCTACGACTCCATCAAAAGTTTGCGGACGCCATTTACGATATAGCGCTTGATAAGCCATTTTGCACTTCCTTTATCAAAAAAACTCCTAGCTCAAACGAGCTAAGAGCTGTTTAAATTCTCAAAAAAAGGCACATGCCCAAGCAACCTTAGTGCTGCTACCTTCCGGTCCTGACACAATTTGGAGGTCGAACATTGCCCACAAACTATAATACAGTATTTTGATTTATTTTTCCACTATTTATCTTGCTTTTGTTTACGTCTAATTTCACGGAAAAAATCCTTTAGCATTTGGGCTGCTTGATCCCTAAATAAACCGCCATAAATTTTAGGATGATGATTAAATTTTTCTACCTTAAATAAGTCAATGACACTGCCTGCTGCTCCAGCTTTTGGATCAAAAGCACCATAATAAACTTCAGCTAATCTTGAATTAATGATAGCACCGCTGCACATGGGACAGGGTTCAAGTGTAATAAACAAACTACAGTCGACTAGGCGCCAGGAATTTAACTTTTTACAAGCTTGTCTAATCGCAATCATTTCGGCATGTTGCGTCGCATCTTCATCAAGCTCGCGTCTATTATATCCTTCACCAATCACATTGCCATCTTTATCTACAACAACTGCACCAATTGGTACTTCACCTTGTTCTTCAGCCTTTTTTGCCTGTTCAAAGGCTAGGTGCATATATTTTTCTTTTTGCTCTTTAGTTAACATATATCTTCCTCTTTAATTTCTGCTTATATTCTAACAAAAAGAAAAAAGCTAGCGACCTGCTAGCTAAAAATTTTTATTGTTGGTTATAAAACTGATTTTTTTAATGTATGAAATTGATTTTACATATTGGCCCTTATGATGGATCTTAATATATTTCTGATTTGGATCATAGCCACCCACTTGTTTTATTTTATAAGCCCTAGTTTTACCATCCTTTGGGTTAATGATCGTTACTTGTTTATAATTCTGAGTGTTTTTTGGAACCTTAGCATAACTAACTGTTTCACTAACCAATGGATTTAACCGATCGGTAGCAGATGTATGAACAGTCAAAACGCCAATAATTGCTATTACCAGTACAGTCAGAAGTGAAATAGCTCCTATTTTAAATTTCTTCATATTTACCTTCATTACACTAAACTTATCGATTAATTATTTTAGATTGATTATATGTTACTAAGAAAGTATCGTCATCAGCAATTAAATTTCGATATTTCGAATTATTTTTATATCAGCTTTCATTCTGTAATCGATTTGCAAGTTTCGTTAGACCTGCATGTCTCAACACATCTTTTAATTGCTGCATAGATTTTTTATCTCCATTTCTCATATCTTCAAAATATTGAGTAATGAGAATCTTTAATCCAAACCTATCATCAAAAGACAATGTACGAATAAGAGCCATTGTTTCTGACACATATTTATCAATTTTTCTAATACAAAGCGCCGTGTATAAATAATTAACACAAACTGCGGATACTCTCCGCTGAAAAGTAGCTGGACAATTTTCTAAATTTTTATAGTAGCGTAAGACCTTTCCCATTCTAGCAATCAAAATATCTGGATCAGAAATAGGCATAGATTTACCAAAAATTGTCAATGCCTCGTTATCTGTAACCCAATTATCTTTTTGATAAATATATTGATTAATTTTTGTTCGAGTTGCTTTATCCATTGAAGTCATTTCATCCTTTAAATAAGCCCTGATTAATACAGCCCGATAATATGTAATTTTTGGAACAGCAGGCATATTTTCCAATTCATGAGTAATTTTTTCAATTTTTTCTAAATCATTATTATTAAAAGCAACCGATAATTAATTAGAAATATTCTCTATCATCCTTGCACGTTCATCAATTTTGTATGAGCCATTGACTGACTCAAAAAATTTTATTATATCTAGCTTCTTTTCCATTTTTAGCGTAACCTGTTTCTATTTCTGAATAGTGAGAAACAGACATAGGTATATTTTTAACCAAGCGGCTTGTGTTTTATGCTGAGCCAATCTTTCTTTTCGAAAAGCTTCTCTTATTTTCATATCATCATCTATTCCTATGTTTGAGCTTATAAGTACTGGTATTTGTAATATAATAACCTTTATAACTAAAAAAAGCTGGCTAAATTAACCAGCTCAATTAAATAAATTCATCATAAAACGTATTCATGTATAGAATAATAAGTAAAAATAAAAAAGATCCTCTGACCCTTTCTATTTAAATACGACCACGTTTTTTAATCGTATAACAGTTAACAAAATAGCCGATTGATCCAATGAAATAAAGCATTGCTAACCCAGCTGCACCTAAGAAACGATTACCATTAACTGATAAATAAATCATTCCACCAAGACCAGCTAAAACAATCAAGACTAAAATAATGTTAATAAACAGTTTCATAATGAATTCACTTCTTTCAAAGTATTTTTCTCCGCTTTGTATCCGCTTTCATTATAAACCTTTATTGTTATTTTTTTAATTATTTGTACTCATTAAAATGTAGTAGCCCTTGTCACGAGCTAGAATCTCACAATTTCCGTATATCTTTGTCATTAATTTCTTGGCACTAGGTGCACCTTGTTTCTTCTGAATTACTACCAATAAGACGCCGTTTTCTACTAGATGATCTTTTGCATCAGCTAAAATTTGGTCAACTACCTTTTTACCAGCACGAATCGGTGGATTAGTAATAATTAGCCCATATTTTTTATTCACTTGTTCATAAATATCTGACTGATAAATATTTACATTATCAATTCGATTGAACTGTGCATTTCTTTTAGCTAAGTCTAAGGCACGCTCGTTTACATCTACCATATCAACTTCTTGATCAGGCCAAAACTTGGCCGCAAACAATCCCATTGGACCGTAACCAGTCCCAACATCTAAGATGCCATCTTTAGGAAAATCAACGTTTTTCATTGCCTTTATTAAAACGCCAGAACCATAATCAACTCTTAATTTTGAAAAAACGCCCGCATCAGTTGTAAATTTTAAATCAATATCATCAATATGATAGTCAACTAAGTGTTCATCATGCTTGGCATCAGGATTAGCCGCAAAATACATTTGATTCTTTTTTGTCATAATTATTCTCGCTTCTTTAATTTCTATTTATAGTTTATCAATTCTGCTTTGTTTTTTTCCATAAAGCCTTATACTTAGAATGTTACAGAAAGGAAGAGATAGAATGATGATTTCTATTCCTATATTTATTTTAGCAATTATTATTGGAATTATCTTTTTATGGGTAGGATTTAGAATAAAAGGCAATCAAGCAGTTTTTGGTCGTGTTCTTTCAACAAATAGACAAACCTGGGCAAGATTTTGGTTAACAGCTGGTTGGGTTATCATTATTATCGCCGGATGTTATCTTCTATTCATGATTATTCTACATTTTTATTTGAAGATGTAAAAAAGCGTAAATTCATTTTTGAATTTACGCTTTAATTTTTATCTTTTTTCTTTTCAATCCATTCTTTAAATTTATCCCACTCTCGAGGAGGGCGACTTTCTTTTAATTCTTGGATTTGTTTTTGCAAGTTTTGATTTTGCTCAGCCAACATTTTATTTTGATCTTCTAGCCGGTCTAATTTATCTAAAATTAAGGTCAAATCTGCATCTTTATCTTTAATACTGATTTTACCTTCATTTCTTCTCATCAAGTAGGCAGTAAGCGAACTAGTAACGATTCCCATTACCCCTACTCCAATCAGAATCATCGCTAAAATCACTAATTTTCCCAGTAAAGATTGTGGTGAAATTGTGTGTTTAGAAATATCTCCATATCCTACCGTGCTTGCTGTAGTAATTGCCCACCAGAATGCTTGATCAAGTGAAACATGCTCAGTAATCGAAATTGCAACTGATCCTAACATCAAAAAGGCAATACTAAAGTATATTACATATAAAATACCATGAGTATGTAAGATATCTTTTAGCATCCCCACTAGACCAGCCAACCGGATTAAACGTAATAGCCTAAAATATAAACCAATATCTCCCAACTGAGCCAGTTTCATCCAACTAAAGGCAAGACCAACGGGAATAATTGCTAGCAGCTCAAAAATATTATTTCTAAAAAATACTTTCTTATTTTTTGCAAGATAGAGCCGAGAAAAGTAATCTATTGCCAAAATAATTAAAATAAGATTATTTAGCCAAAACCACTTACTATTCCTACTATTAATATCAATTATTGCCGCAAAATCTAACACAAGCAGAATAATTGGAATAATAGCTAAAGCAGCTTTAAACCATTTATAAAAATTTTTCCTAAACATAATTTTATTGTAAACAAAAATGAGGACTCCGTAAAATAGAGTCCTCATTTTCAGTAGGATGTTCAGTTAAGACGTTATTACTTAACAGTAACAGTTGCGCCAACTTCTTCAAGCTTAGCTTTGATGTCGTTAGCTTCGTCTTCAGAAACGCCTTCCTTAACGTTCTTAGGAGCACCATCAACAAGGTCCTTAGAATCCTTAAGGCCAAGACCAGTGATGTCACGAACAACCTTGATAACCTTAACTTTTTCTTGACCAACATCAGTCAATTCAACGTCAAATTCAGTCTTTTCTGCACCTGCGCCTGCAGCACCTGCAGCAGCAACTGGAGCAGCAGCTGAAACACCAAATTCGTCTTCAATAGCCTTTACTAAGTCGTTTAATTCAAGGATTGAAGCACCTTTTAAATCTTCAATAATCTTTTCAGTATCTAAAGCCATTATAAGTTTCCTCCGAAATTAGATATGTGTAAATTTACTAATATTATTCGTCTTTTGAATCAGCGACAGCCTTAACAGCGTATGCAAAGTTGCGAACTGGAGCTTGTAATACAGATACAAGCATTGAAAGTAAACCTTCGCGACCTGGAATAGCTGCAAGTTTCTTGATTTCTTCTTGGCTGGCAACCTTACCTTCGAGCATACCACCTTTAATTGATAATGCGTCGATATCATCTTCGTATTTAGAAACAATACGAGCTGGTTCAGTGATGTCTTCTGCATCAGCAGTGTAAACAACAGCAGTAGGACCAACAAAAGTATCTTCTAAACCTTCAATACCAGCCTTTTCAGCAGCACGCTTTAAGTAAGTGTTCTTGATAACTTTCATCTTAACGTTAGCATCACGTAGATCCTTACGTAAGTTAGTTACTTCTTCAACAGTTAAACCTAAGTAGTCAATTACTAAGATAGCCTTAGCTTCCTTAAGTTCTGCTGCAAAGTCATCAACAAGCTTTTCTTTTTTAGCAATAATTGCTTTACTCAACGAATTCACCTCCAAATTTACTTTAAGATAAATTCTATCAGCCGAAATAAAAACTCCATGCCAAAAAGACATGGAGTTGTAAAACTCTTTGTTTTTCTGGCCTCGGCGGGATATTAAGGCACGTTAGCCACCCGAGTCTTAGGTAGAATTTACTGTACAATATATTACCTTAAATTAGATAAGTCGTCAATAGCTTTTTTTAATTAAACCATTTTTCGCGAATCTTTTTTAACTCTCCCGTCTTCTCTAAGTGGTCAAGAGCTTGATTAATCTTGTTTTTAAGAGTTTCATCTTTTTTATTGATTCCTACTGAAAATTTTTCACTTGGATATGGTAATTTTTCTTTTTTAAATTCTTTTTGATACTTACTATGAGCTAAATAATAATTTGCATATACCCCATCAATTAATAAGCCATCAATTCTGCCAGCTTTTAAATCAATGAAGGCATTGTTATAAGTATCATACAAAACTGTACTTTTGACACGTTTCTTTAAGACTTTCGGATAATTATCCAAATCATCGGCTCCTGAAGATCCTGTTTGAACTCCAAGAATCTTCCCCCTCATTTGTCGATAATTATTTATTCCTTCATTTTTTCGTGTAACCAGGATCTGATCATTTTCAAGATATGGTTTTGAAAATGCTACTTTCTTTGCCCTAGCCTTCGTCTTAGTATACCCATTCCAGATAACATTTATTGTCCCATTGCGAAGTTCTGTTTCTTTCATTGACCAATCAATTGTTTGAAAATCAGGTTTTAAACCGATCTCCTTGCAAACAGCCTTAGCTAAGTCAACATCAAAGCCAGCGAGCTTACCATTCTTTTGGCGAAAATCCATTGGTACGAAGCTGTCGTCAACACCAATTACTAAAGTACCACGTGATTTAATCGCCTGCCATGAGTTTTCCTGTCCTTGACACCCAGCTACGCCAACAGAAGCTAGCACAATGATCAATAGACCCAAAAATCGTATTATTTTTTTCATCATTTTTCTATTGGCTCAACTTTTAAGATTTTATCAGCAACAGCTTTTCCAAACTGGTGATCGTGAGTGATAATTACCTGCGTCATTCCTGTTTGTTTAAGCTTTAAGAAAATATCTTTTACTTTTCCTACTAACTCGGGATCTAAGGCAGACGTAGGCTCATCATAACACAAGATTTCAGGTTTCATTTGCAGGGCTCTGGCAATGGCTACACGCTGCTTTTGTCCTCCTGATAATTGGTATGGATATAAAGTTTTAAACTTGTCTAAGTCTAATTGCTCTAAAACAGGTGCAGCTGCTTTTTCAGCCTCTGCTTTACTCATCTTATTTACCATAATTGGAGCAAGCGTAATATTATCCATTACTGAAAGGTTTGGAAAAAGATTGTAATCTTGAAAAACCATCCCTACCAAATGATTATTACGATCTGTAGGATCAAATTCTTTTCCATTATGGAGGAATTTTCCACTATCGGCACTTTCAAGCCCTGCGATCAAGCGAAGCAGTGTAGTTTTTCCTGCACCTGAAGGGCCAATAATACTTAAGATATCTCCTTGATCTAGTGACAAATTTAACTTATCAATAATTTTTCTCGTGCCAAAACTCTTACTTATATTCTTGAGCTCTAAAACTTTATTTCCAGACATTGCTTCTCTTCTCCACTACTCTCAATAAAGCTGTTAAAACTGCTGTCATTGCCAAATATACGCACCCTACTAATACTAGTGGAACTAAAGACACGTCTCTTGCAGTCGCAACATTTCCGGCACGTAAAAGGTCTCCTAAACCAATTACATAGACCAAACTGGAGTCCTTAACTAAGTTTATCAGCTCATTACCAATCGAAGGCAAAACAATCTTAACAACTTGTGGACGCACAATACGATTAATTGTTTGCCATCTACTTAAGCCTAGCACTTGTGCTGCCTCAAATTGACCGACGGGTACTGCTTGCAGTCCACCACGGAAGATTTCTGCAAAGTAAGCAGCATAATTGATAATAAATGCGACTAATGCAGCCTCGTATCTTGGAAAGACAATTCCAACAGTTGGTAAGCCATAAAAAATAAAAATTAATTGTAGTAAAAGTGGTGTACCACGAATAATCCATACATAAAATTTCAAAATAGCTTTAACTAATTTCAATTTTGAATGTAAACCAAAGGCAACTAATAAACCTAGCGGAATAGAAACTACAGTCGTCCAAAAAAAGATTTCAGTAGTTAACCAAGCACCGGAAAATAATGATGGCATAATACTAAAAATATAATTTAGCATTTCCTTCACCTGCTATATAAAACATGGAAATATGTAGAAGAATACG
The DNA here is from genome assembly GCF_002553805.1 of Lactobacillus sp. UMNPBX19. Taxonomy (NCBI): domain Bacteria; kingdom Bacillati; phylum Bacillota; class Bacilli; order Lactobacillales; family Lactobacillaceae; genus Lactobacillus; species Lactobacillus sp. UMNPBX19. Next base: position 21,996 of record NZ_PCYR01000010.1, on the reverse strand, counting down.
AATTTTCTACATATTAGAAAGATATATTTTTCCTTTCTTTGTTTCATTTACTGTCGTCTTCACTAGTATTCTGATATTCCAAATAGGAGTAATCACATTGACCAGCTCTTCGATGTCCTGCATCACTAGCAAAACAAGTTTTGCAGTGAGCCAGACTCTTCCAGCTTAAGGACCTAGCCAGCCCCGTTTATTTTTTTTATTTTGCTAACGCTAAAAGGTTTAAAACCGCATTTTCATCTCGATCATTCTTGTAGCCACACTCATAACAGACATACTCATTATGTTTGGTACCATGCTTTTTGTTACCTTGCAAAGTGATCTTTTCCTCGCCTTTTTTGACATAACCACACTGAGCACATCTTTGAGTTGATGGGTATTTTTTATCAGCCAAGATTAATTCTTTGCCATACCAATCACACTTGTAAGTTAAGATCTGTCTAAACTTGCTAAAGAGCGATCGCTGCATACCTTTTGAAGCTACATGCATCATCATCATTTCTTTAACTGCTAAGTCTTCAATTACAATTTGGTCGTAATTATCTATAAGCTTAGCAGTGAACTTTTGTAAAAGATCATTTTGGATATTAGCCACTTTACGATAATCTCTTTGCAGTTTGGCTCTCACTGCATAGTAATTATTTGACTTAGTAGCTAACTTACCATTCACTTCTCTTTTACGCGCCAGCATTCTTTGATAATGCTTAATACGCTTATAAAGCTTTTGCAATTTAGCTGGCAAAACATTGATTGGGCCCTCTGTATAGTTGAAGTGACCAACATTAACATCAACTGCTGTCTTTTGATGAGTTTTAGCCTTAGCTGGCATGTCCTCTTCATAAGGCAACGCCGCATAATAGCTCTCTTTTTCTTTGAAGATGCTTACCACTTTGACTTCATCCATCTTTAGGGCTTCATAACTTTTTAAATCAAACCAAGACTCTTTTGAGATGCTTCTTGGGCGATCAAGACGAAGCTTGCCATTAACAATCTTAGCTCTATCAGTTTTAAAGCCTTGTCTGGGGGATTTCTTAGATTTAAAACTAGGTATTCCCCAATCAGGCTGTGCCTTATCAAAAAAGTTCTTCCAAGCATTAGCTAAGTCTTTAACAGCTAGTTGTAAACATCTAGCAGACAAAGCATATTGCCAGGCGTCTTTATTTGCAACTAGTTCATCGCGGACTCTGCGTTCATTAGGACTTGGATTATTTTGCTTATTCAAGGTATGAGCTTCATACATTAATTGCCAAGTTTCAAGTCCTTTATTCCAGCAGTATCGGCGATAGTCACATAAAGCATCAAGATACTTTTGCATAGTCTTATTAACTTTTAGCTTAACTACTTGAGTTTTAATCATTGCTTCACCTCCTAAAATACAAACATAAGTTTATCTAAGGAAGAAAAGCAAAACAAGTAAGTATTGAATTAAAGCTTATTTTCCATGTTTAACTTTCTAAATAAGCTAATTTTTCCATCTTCTTCTATAAATTTCTATATTTTTGTTAACAGTTAATCAGCTCCTGTTCTAAAAATAGCATATTGTTTGATTTTAACTAAAATCTCATTACACTTTCAACCTTAGTACAAAAAAAGACTTCACAATTGTGAAGTCTTTTTGCTTAATTAAACAACTATTAATTAGTCTAAGTTTAATGGATCCAAGTGGATACCAGGGCCAAAGGTTGCAGAAACGGCAACACTCTTAACGTATTGACCCTTAGCTGATGCAGGACGTGCACGAAGAATAACGTCACGTAATGCATCAAAGTTTTGTGCTAATTTTTCAGCGTCAAATGAAGCCTTACCGATTGGTGCATGGATTAAACCTTGCTTATCAACACGGTATTCAACTTGACCTGCTTTTTGGTTTTCAACAGCTTTAGCAACGTCCATAGTAACAGTACCAGTCTTAGGGTTTGGCATTAAGCCTTTAGGTCCTAAGATACGACCTAAACGACCAACCTTAGCCATCATCATTGGAGTAGCAATAACTACGTCAAAGTCTAAGTAACCGTTTTGAACTTTTTCTACTAAATCATCAGAACCAACTTCGTCAGCACCTGCTTCTTTAGCTTGATCAGCTTGTGGACCTTCAGCAAAAACAACAACTTTCTTAGATTTACCAGTACCGTTTGGAAGTACCAATGCACCTCTAATTTGTTGATCTGCTTGCTTAGGGTCAACGTTTAAGTTATATGCAACTTCAATAGTTGCATCAAAGTTTGCGTATGAAGTTTCTTTTGCTAACTTCATAGCTTCATCTACTGAATAAAATTTAGTTGAATCAACTTTTTTAGCTGCTTCTAAATATCTCTTTCCATGCTTTGCCATGTAAAAATCCTCCTGAAAATGTGGTCAAACGAGTCTTCTCACACTCTCCCACCTTGATTCGTTAATTTTGATTAACGATCCGACGTTCCTAAAAACACTAGTCTTCTACAGTGAAGCCCATGCTTCTAGCAGTACCTTCAATCATGCGCATAGCAGCTTCAATATCTGCAGCGTTTAGATCTTTCATCTTGGTTTCGGCAATTTCCTTAACTTGGTCCTTAGTTACCTTAGCAACCTTCTTAGTGTTAGGTTCACCAGAACCCTTGTCCACTTTAGCAGCCTTCTTCAAAAGAACAGCAGCTGGTGGAGTCTTAGTAATGAATTCGAATGAACGATCTTCATATACAGTAATAACTACAGGGATAATCATACCCTTTTGATCAGCAGTACGTGCGTTGAAGTCCTTAGTGAAACCAACGATGTTGATTCCAGCTTGACCTAATGCAGGACCAACTGGAGGTGCAGGAGTTGCTGCACCAGCAGGAATTTGCAGTTTAACTACGTTAATAACTTTCTTTGCCACGGTCAATACCTCCTTGATTCCGTGATGCGGTTATAGTGGAGAATTTTCCTTCTTCTCCTCCCACAATAATAAAGATACTCTAATATACTACCAGCAATTTATTAAATTGACAATAGCTAATTAAATTTTATTATTGGTCAAATTCTTTTACTTGGTTATAGTCAAGTTCAGCATTTGTTTCTCTGCCGAACATATCAATAGAAACATAAAGTTTATCTTTTTCTGGATTAATTTCAGTAATCTTACCACTCATGCCACTAAATGCACCATCAATAATAGTTACGGTTTCACCAACTTCATAGTCAGCTTTAGGTTCTTTAGCTGGTTGGCCTTGAGAAGCAAGAATTCTTTCAATTTCGTCATCGTATAAAGGCGATGGCTTTGATCCACCACCGTGACTGCCAACAAATCCAGTAACGTTTGGCGTGTTTCTGACAACATACCAACTTTCATCAGTCATTACCATTTCTACTAAAACGTAACCTGGAAATACCTTTTCATCTACTTCTTGCTTCTTACCACGAACAGTTTCAGTCTTTTGTTCTTCAGGAACAATTACTCGAAAGATATAATTTTGCATACCCATTGATTGGGCTCTTGAAAGTAAATCTTTCTTAACCTTTTCTTCGTAGCCAGAATAAGTGTGTAAAACGTACCATTTCTTTTCGCTGGTTTCAACCATGTTTCTAAACTCCTTAAAATAATACCTTTATGCAAATAAAAAAACCTCCGAGGGAGGTTTTTTAACTGATTTAATTATAACACATATACTGTTTTTATAAGAACATTTGCGTTAAGTAGCTAAATAATAAATCTAGCAAGCCAAGGTAAGCACCAAACAAAATTGAGCTGATGATTACAACACCTGTATCACGTCTATTTTGTTTCCATGTAGGCCATGATACTTTTGCCATAGTTTGGTTAACACTCTTAATAAACTTAAACATTGCTACCTACCTCGTTTCCTTGTGCAAAGTTTGCTTTCCGCAATGCTTGCAAAACTTCTTAAGTCCAAGTCTTTGCGTTCTATTCTTGCTTGCTGCAATAGAATAATTGCGAGAACCACATACAGTACATGCAAGAGCTGCTTTCTTTACTGCCATAAAACCACTCCTAAACTGCATTTATCTTAGCAAAAAAATGTTATTTTAGCAATTCCTATCAATAAAGTAAAGAAGAATCTAATTTACTCATCAAAAAATTATATCTCCTTTTAAATAATATTAATAGATAGTGTAGAATTATACTTATAAGATCTTTTTTAATTAAAAATAAAGCTATCTTCAAAATTGAAAATGAAATAAAAAATAACAATTTTACTTCATTAACTTTATTTCCGTTTAATTTTAACTGCTCTTATGCTGATATTCAACTGATTGGGAGGATTTATTAATTAAAAGGAGCAACTTTTTCCTTTTAATTAAATATTTATCATGGCAGAAAATTCAACTCATCCACTACAAAATTTACTTCCCGAAAAAAGGAACAATAACAAGAGCAATTTCACTTTTTGGGATAATTTTCCAGAAACTCAAAAAGATATGATTGCCATCAATCGTATTATTTTAAAACATGTAAATACTGTTCCGGGTCTACTAGGAGACGCCTTAAAAGATACTTTTGCTTCCCCTGGGAAAATGCTACGTCCTGCTTGTGTAATGCTCTTTGGCTCTTTTGGGCCAAACGCTAACCAAAAACGCGAAGAACTACAAAAAATAGCAACCTCAATTGAGACACTCCATAATGCTACTTTAATTCACGATGATATTATCGATGAATCGAGCATGCGCCATGGAAGACCCTCAATTCAAACAAAATATGGCAAGCATATCGCAGTTTACGCTGGCGACTATTTATTTGCTTTATCACTCACTCTTTTAAGTGAAAATGCTCAAAGCTTGCACAGTGTTATTGCAGATGGAAAAACCATGCAAAATATCCTAGTTGGTGAAACTGAACAGTATAACAATGCCTATAACATTAATATTTCTGAAAAGGAATACTTAGACCAAATTAAGGGTAAAACTGGAGTCTTATTTGGCCTAGCTTGTTTTATTGGCGCTTATGAGAGTGGTCTTAAAGTAACTAGGGCTCTAAAAGCTAAAAAGTTTGGTGAATACTTGGGCCAAGCTTTTCAACTAAGAGATGATATTTTAGACTATACAACTACTAGTTCTACTTTTAAAAAGCCGGTCTTATTAGATGTTAAAGATGGTATCTACTCTGGCCCCTTAATTTTCGCCTTACAAAACGACTCTACAGGCCGCTTACATGAGTTAGTTAAATTAGGAAAAGATTTGACTAAGGAACAACTACAAGAGATAGAAAAAATGGTTAATGACCTTGGCGGGGTAAAACGAGCACAAAAGTTAGCTGATAAATTCACTGATAAAGCTTTACACAACTTGCAAAAGCATTGGCCAGACAACAAAACTCGCCAGCAACTTGAAGAGCTGACAAATATTTTATTAAAGAGAAGCTATTAATTAAGAGAATGTTAAGACATTCTCTTTTCTTTCCTTATTTTTTACTAATTCGCTATAATCTTTTTTTGGATTATAATTCTAGAAAGTAGGAAAAGAAGTGAATAAGAAAAAAGAAAATTCGCATTTTTTTGCCTGGTGGGTTTTTATTGCCTCCTGTTTAATTTCTTTAGTAGGATTTGGATTAATTGTTAATACTATTGGTTTATTCTTTGAACCAATTAGTAAAAGCTTCCATGTTGGTCGAGCAAGCGTTGCCTTAATGACAACCTTGCAAAATGCTGCTGCCGCAATTACCTTGCTGTTTGCAGGTAAAATTATGACCAAGCTTAACTTGCGTTGGCTTTTAACTTTCTGTTTTGCTGTAATTGGAGTTTCCATGCTTAGCTTATCAGCAGCTCAAAGTTTAACTCATTTTTACATTGCTTGGATCATCATTGGAATTTGCCAACCAATTGCTATTACTTTATCCATCCCTGTCCTATTAGGAAATTGGTTCAATGAAAAATTAGGAACTGTGATGGGAATTTCCCTTGGAGTTTCAGCCTTTGGTGGTACCATCTTTAACCCAATTATTGGTAACATCATTACCAACTTTGGATGGAGAGGTGGCTTCATCTGCGAAGGATTACTGATTCTCGGAATTTTAGTTCCTTCAGCATTCTTCCTAAGAGAAAAACCTAACCAAAAACACCAAGCATATGGCAAAGTGAAAAATATACCAGAAAAAGTTCTTGAAACTAGTGGCATTACCCTTAAGGCAGCTCTTAAGACCCCTGTCTTTTATGCTTTAGCATTTGCAATGCTTGCACTGCAATTTGTTTCTGGATCTGTGCAACATATTTCAGGTCATATCACCAGCCAAGGCCTCCCATTAACAATTGGTGCATCAGTAGTTTCTGGGGTAATGCTTGGAGCAGCGGCTGGTAAGATTTCTATCGGTTTTATGCTTGATCGTTTTAATACACGAGCTACTTTATTTATTTATTCTCTATTTGGCTTGTTAGGCTGGAGCGGCGAAATTTTCTTTAAGACTAGTCTTCCACTTATTGCCTCTGCCTTTATTTTAGGTTTGGGTCAAGGTGTGTGTTTAGTTGCTCTTCCTTACCTTATTCGAGAAGAATTCGGAGCTAAGGACTACAGTACAATTCTTTCAGTAATTAATATGACTGGTGCATTTGCAATGTCTGCATCTGTTTACTTGAACGGTCTTTTATTTGATACTACTGGTTCTTATAACTTCGGTTGGGCAATCAACGCAACTGCTTTTGGGCTCAGTTTTGTTGCTTTGTTCCTTACTCTCAAAAAGCAAAATGCATCTCAACCATTAGAAGAAAGTATAGATTAAACTTATAGTTATCTATGCTAACTTAATATTAGTAAAAGCTTACTCATTGACTTACAATAAATGAGTAAGCTTTTTTTATTAATGTTGGGGTGAAAAAGTATGAACAAACATCCAGAATTTTTATTAAACAAGATTAAAAGTCCAAAAGATCTTAAAAAATTAGATCTAAAAGAACTAGAACAATTAGCTAGTGAAATTAGAACCTTGATCCTAGAAAAAGATGCTGCTAAAGGTGGCCACTTAGGACCAGATCTAGGAATTGTCGAAGCTACAATTGCCTACCACTATGTTTTTGCTGCACCTAAAGACAAGATTGTTTGGGACGTTTCTCACCAAACTTATCCACACAAGATGTTAACTGGACGTGCTTATGGTTGGCTTGATCCTGATAAGTACGAAGAGGTAACTCCTTATTCTAATCCTGAGGAAAGTCCATATGACTACTTTGCTGTTGGTCATACTTCAACTTCAGTTGCTTTAGCAACTGGAATGGCCAGAGCACGTGATATGCTCGGAGAACATGAAAATATTACGGCTCTTATTGGGGATGGTTCTTTAACTGGTGGCTTAGCCTTTGAAGGCTTTAATAATGCAGCTGATGAAAAGCATAATCTAATTATTGTAGTAAATGACAATCAAATGTCGATTGATGATAATGTCGGCGGTGTTGTAACTGCTCTGAAGAAATTACGTGAATCAAATGGTCAAACAGCTGATAATCCATTTACTGCAATGGGACTAGATTATAAATATGTTGGTCAGGGAAATGATATTAAAGCAATGATTGATGCCTTCAAATCAATTAAAGATATTGACCACCCAATTGTTTTACATATCAATACCCTTAAGGGTAAGGGATATGAGCCAGCTATTGAAAATGAAGCTAGTCACCACTGGGTATTGCCTTTTGATCTTAAGACGGACAAGACAACTGTACCAGCTCCAAAGACTCCTAATCCAACTACTGTAGTTTTGGATTTCTTAAAGAAACATATTGAAAATCAAGAAAACATCTTAGCCATCAATGCTGCTATTCCTGGCGTCTTTGGCTTAGGCGAGATTAAGAATAAGTATCCTAATAATTATAAGGATGTAGGAATTGCTGAACAAGAATCTGTTGCCTTTGCTGCAGGGGCTGTTAAAGAAGGAATTATCCCAGTCTTATTTGAAAACTCTACTTTCTTACAACGGGCTTATGATCAGCTTTCTCACGATGTAGCAGCTAACGATCTACCAGTCGTAATGGTGGTAGCTGGCGGCGGAATTACTGGCACTTCTAAGACCCACTTAGGTATTTTTGACAACGCCATGGTCGCAAATTGGCCAAACTGGGAATACTTAGCTCCTACCACCTTGAATGAATTAAAATCAATGCTTGAATGGGCAGTTAAGCAAAGAAAGCATCCCGTAGCAATTAAATCTCCAGTAAATCCAATTCCTGAAGGTGAGCCAGTGGATGAAGACTATTCAACTATTAAGTATGATGTAAAGCCCGGTTCTAAGGTTGCCATCATTGGTTTAGGTGACTTTTATCAATTAGGTGAAAAGGTAGTTGATTTATTAAAGACAGAAAACATTAATGCCACTTTGATCAATCCAAAATCTGCTGCTCACCTTGATTATGACGCATTAGATAAACTTCAAAACGACCATGAATTAGTTGTTACTCTAGAAGACAACAGTATTGATGGTGGTTTTGGTCAAAAGGTTGCTAGCTACTATGGTCCAACTAAGATGATGGTTAAGAATTATGGTGCTAAAAGAGAATACACTGATAATGAACCAAAAGAATCCATCTACAAGCGTGATCATTTAATGCCTGATCAAATTGTTAGTGACATTTTAGAAATCCTAAAATAAGTCAAATTCATATTTATATTAGAAAAAAGGTAAATTGTACTAATTTGATACAATTTACCTTTTTATTATTCAAATAATTTAGGATATTTTTTCTGAAATTGAGCTATTTTGTCATAGCTTTGGTCTAAATCATGTTCTACTTCTCGATATATCGGAATTATATTCTGGTAGACCTGCACATTTTTTTGATTTGGAAAATATACTTTACTGTCATCTATTTCTTTCACTATTTTGTCTAAGCTATTCTCTTCATTCAAGCCTAATTGCGCTAGAAACATGGCTGCTAAAGTTCCACTTTGATCATTTTTAATTACCACTACTGGTAAATTAAAAATATCAGCAATTAACTGTCTTACAAAATCACTTCTTACAAAGCCGCCAGTGACTCTTAATGCTTCTGGTTCCCCTATTTTTTCGCGCAATCCTCTAGCTGCACCTAAAAGATTAAAGACAATACCTTCTAAAACACTCCGCGCCATTTGCGGTTTAGTGTGGTTTCGACTTAATCCAATAAAAGATCCGCGAGCTTGAGCATTCCAAATTGGTGCTCGTTCTCCCCCTAAGTAGGGATGAAAAATTAAGCCATTACTGCCTGCAGGAACAGTTTCAGCAACATTAATAAAATCTTCTGCAGTCTGATCGGGCCCAAAAATTGTTTTTCTAGCCCACTCAAAGACGATTCCCCCATTATTTACTGGGCCACCAAGAAGATAATGACTTTTATCGACTGGATAACAAAAGAAGCGATTTTTTGAGTCAACTATTGCTTTAGGTGCAATTGCTCTTACAGCCCCTGATGTACCAACATTTAGTGCAAAGTATTTTTTATCTAAAACACCAACACCAATTGTTGATAAATATCCATCACTAGCTCCTAAAATAATTTTTGTTTCAGAATTTAAACCCAATTTTTGTACATATTCTGCTTCTACTTTTCCAACCACATATTCTGGTTTAGCTAAGCCGGGCAATTTTTCTCGATCTAGTTCAATTTTATCAAGTAATTTCCTATCCCAAGTTAAAGTGTGCAAGTTAAGCAAGCCAGTTCCAGCTGCCATCGTTGTATCGGTAACTATCTTGCCAGTTAAACGCCAAATAATATATTCTTTAATTCCAATCCACTTTTGCACCTGTGCAAAAAGTTTAGGATTTTTTTCTTTAATCCACAGTAATTTATATACAGGAGCCATTGGATGGGGCGGCATCCCTGTCTGCTGATAAATATCTTGCGCAAGACCATTTTCTTTTGCTTGAGCCACAAGCTGGCTACTTCGATTATCCGCCCAAGTAATACTGTTAGTTAATGCTTGATCATCTTTTCCAAGTCCAATTAAACTATGCATTTGACTCGACCAAGAAATTGCTTTAATTTTTCCTGACACTCTTTTACTTAAGTCGAAAATAATCTTTTGAACAGCATCAAATATTACTTGTGGATCTTCTTCCGCTTGATCTACTTTTTCTTGAATTAAAGGATAAGGAAGTGACATTTCTTCAATCTTCTTGCCATTTTCTTGATATAATACACCCTTACTTGCTGTTGTTCCGATATCTATCCCAATTATATAGTCCATAAGCCGCCCCTTTCTTTTAAAATATATTTTCTCACAAAAAAAGAACAATCCCTAGAGATTGTTCTTTGGTGGTCAAACAATGCGTGACCACTGTGCGTAGAATTATTATTTTTAGGTGATGTTACTTCTTAAGATTTTCGTTGACGAAGGCTTCGATCTTATCGTCAGAGTCTTTCAAGAACGGAAGCATGTCACTTTCCGTCTTCATGGTATCTCTACCATTCTTTTCCATAAAGTAGTCCCAAAGTGCGTCTCTAACAGGCATGTCAGAATCGCTCCAATCAAAAACTTCCTTCATGTGACGGTCTAACAATTCTGTCTTAATAACTTCATCTGCCATCTTAAAATTACCTCCTAAATAAATTCTACAAAACTTATTATAGTCTTTTTATTCGTTCTATGCGAATTTAAAATAATTCTTTCCGCATTTTTGCCTTACACCGAGCCTTTGCTTGTAGTAATTGATAACGACTATAATTTGTCTTCTTACTCGCTTCTTCAATCGTTAATTCTCCCAGAAAAATTTTGAGAGCAATTACCTCTTTTTCTGACAACTTGTTAATAAATTTTTGATACATTTCCTTTCTAGGTGTGATGTGCATCTCTTCAACTTCTTCTTTAATCAAATTTTTATGCACCACATTGTCATAGGAAATAGCTTTAGTAAAAGACGTTCTTTTCTGTGCTAATTCATACCTTAAGAGTGATCGGAGATGATTATAAAATTTTGTCCGATAATACGCCCCAAAACTATTTGCTCGTTTCTCATCGTAGGTACAGCAACTTTGATAACACATGATTAATGCTTCTTGTTCCCAGTCATCATGATCAAAATTGCGAATGAAAAAATTTAGTTTTGCTCCATTGATTAAAGGCCGATACCGCTCTACTAGTTCATGCAAAGCTTCCATATCTTGCTCTTCTTTTACACGTCGAATCAAATAAACTTCATTCAATCTTTCCATTCCGGAAATTCCTCCTTTTCTATTTGGTAATAAGAATAAAAAAGAAAAAATCTCATTCTAAGGGAACGAATGTTTATTAATCACAGGTATAGAGCAACTGTACTTTATTAATGATCAAGACTTTATTATGTGTTCGTTTTTATAACTATAAGCAATAAAAAAAATGTCACTTAGCTCTTTCTAAAACTAAATGACAATTTTTTCTAATCTTTAATTATTTTTCAGGATGACGACTATTGAACATTCCGTAAAGCAAAACACCAGTTGCAACACTAGCATTTAATGATTGAACATGTCCAACCATTGGAATGGTTAAAGTTTGATCCATTTGCTTTAACAATAATGGAGAAATTCCCTTACCTTCATTACCAATCACAAGCACTGTCTTTCCTTTGGCATTCCACTTACGATAATCTTCACCTTCCATGGCAGTACCAAAAATCCAGTAACCACGCTTTTTCAGCATCTTAGTAGTTTGAACTAAGTTATTAACTCGAGCTACTGGCACATAATCAATTGCACCCGTTGAAGTTTTGGCAACAACGGAAGTTAAACCACTTGCTCTTCTTTTTGGAATAATGACTGCATCCACGCCTGTCGCATCACAAGTTCTTAAGATCGAACCTAGGTTATGGGGATCTTCAATTGAATCAAGCATTAAGATAAATGGTTCTTTTCCTTCTTGGTCAAACTTATCTAAGAGCTCATCTAAATCAGCATATTCAAATGGAGCTACAGTTAAGACCAAGCCTTGGTGATTTTCATGGTTAACCATTTGATCCAACTTATTTTTAGGTGCATTTTGAACAACTAGATTTTTTTTACGTGCTAATTGATAAACTTGATTAGCAAATTCTTCCTGAACGCCATTTTGTAAAAATACTTTATTAATTAAGTTAGCATCCTGTGTTTTTAAAAAATCAATGCCAGCATGACGTCCATATACAAATTCATCATTATTTGAACTCATAATTATCTAGTCCTCCTTGTTCTACTTGGTCAATGCACCATTTTGCAAGTTCATCAACACGTTCTTTTTTACCTAATAAATCTAAGTATCCAAACATCGCTTCAAATCCAGTTGAGAGCTTATAAGTGTTAATTGAAGTATTTTTTGCATGCGTATGACTTTTAGCATTTCTTCCTCTCTTAAAGGCTGCTAATTCATCTTTATCTAGCATTTCTAAGTCTTGCATTTTAGTAATTAATGCTGCTTGAGCTTTGGCGGAAACATAATGTGTTGCATATCGTTGAAGCATTTGTGGTTTTACAATTCCGCCCTTAACCAAGTGACGTCTGATATAAACCTCATATACTCCATCCCCTAAATAAGCTAAAGTAAGAGGACCTAACCCATCTGGATTAGTATTTTTTTCTGTTAAAATCTTCGGCTTAAGCACGGTGCCACCTCGTTCCTCGTGGAGTATCTTCAATTACAATGCCTTTAGCCTGTAACTCATCTCTTAAGCGGTCACTTTCAGCCCAATCCTTATTTTTACGTGCTTCATCGCGTTGAGCAATTAATTTTTCAATTTCATCATCATTTTCAGCTTGCTCTTCCTTAAAGCTAACTCCAAAAATTTCGAGCCAAGCAATCAATAATTTTTTAGCACGCTTTAAAGCTGGCTTATCCACTTGATCTTTTTGCAAGTGATTATTTAAAGTTGTAGCCAAATCGTACATAATACTCAAAGCATTTTGAACATTAAAATCATCATCCATGGCCTCAATAAATTCAGCTTTTGCTTGTGTTAAATCATCTCTTAAGCCATTATCTTCAAGCGTCTCATTTTCATCATTTAGTCTAGCATCAAGATTACGCAAAGTATTTTGGTAGCGTTTAAGAATAGTTTCAGCTTGTTTTAAGCCATCTTCAGAATAGTTAATTGGACGACGATATTGAACACTAGACATGTAAAAACGTAAAACTTGTGGATCAATTTGCTTTAGAATATCATGCACAGTCACAAAGTTATGGAGTGATTTTGACATTTTTTCTTGTTTCTTACCTACTGTCACAAAACCATTGTGCATCCAGTAATTAACAAATTTTTTACCGGTCTTAGCTTCACTTTGAGCAATCTCATTTTCATGGTGCGGAAATTCCAAATCTTGGCCACCACCATGAATATCAATAGTATCGCCTAAGTACTTAGTTGACATTACTGAACATTCAATATGCCAGCCTGGACGCCCCTTTCCCCATGGCGAATCCCAAGCAATTTCATCCTCTTCTTTTTGAGCCTTCCATAAGGCAAAGTCAATTGGATCTTCTTTCTTACTTTGTTCTTCTTCATTAATATGCTCAGAAGCACCTTCTTCAAGTTCAGCAATATTTTGATCGCTTAGTTGACCATAGTTAGGGAATTTTCTAGCGCGGTAATATACATCCCCATCAACTTCATAAGCAAAGCCTTTATCAATTAAATCTTGAACAAAGTCGATAATTTCTTTAATTTCATGAGTTGCGCGTGGATGAAGAGTAGCTGGCTCAATATTTAATGCTTCGGTATCTTCCATAAAAGCCTTAATGTAGCGCTCAGCAAGCTTTTCGACAGTTGTATGTTCTTTACGGGCCTCATTAATCATCTTATCGTCAACATCGGTGAAGTTAGAAACATAATTCACATCATAGCCTCGATACTCAAAATATCGACGAATTGTATCAAACGCAATCACACTGCGGGCATTTCCAATATGAATATAATTATAAACAGTTGGTCCACAAACGTACATGCTTACTTTTCCAGCTACTAATGGCTTAAACTCTTCTTTTTTTCGAGTTAAAGTATTAAAGACCTTCATGATCATCCCTCTTTCATTTAAGACATTCTTTCATAACTATTCTAACAAAAAAAGCTACGCTTTCACGTAGCTTTAACTGTATTAAATAATTAAAGACCTAAATCACTTAATTGCTTTAAAGTTAAATCAATGTGCTTGTTAACTTTTTCCTTACCCATTAACTCAATAGCTTCACCAATACCAGGTCCAACCATTGAACGAGTAGCAGCAATTCTAATTGGCATAAATAATTTTCTACCCTTTACGCCAGTTTCACGACGAGTAGCTTGAATTGCGTTCATAGCTTGTACAGCAGTAAAGCGAGGAACAGCATTTAGTTGCTTCTTGAATTCTTCAATTACAGGACGAGCATCGTCTTTCTTGATTTCTTCAATTTCTGCATCAGATAATTCTGGAGCTTCTTCAAAGAAGATCTTAGCAATATCTACAATTTGCTTAGTATAAGACATTTGTACAGCGTAAATATTTACTAATTGACGAACCCATTCCATCTTTTCTGGTGAAATTTCTTTATCAACTAAACCTGCTTCTTGTAAGTTATTCAAAGCAAGATCTAATAAAAGATCACGGTCTGCCTTCTTAACGTATTGGTTGTTAATCCATTCAAGTTTCTTTTGGTCAAAGGCAGCTGGTGACTTAGATAAACGCTTAGGATCAAATGACTTAATTAATTCTCTTTGTGAGAAAATTTCACTTTCACCAACAGGAGACCAGCCAAGTAAGGTAATAAAGTTGAACATTGCGTCTGGTAAGTAACCAAGGTCACGGTATTGTTCAATAAATTGAAGAACTGATTCATCACGCTTAGAAAGTTTTTTACCAGTTTCAGAGTTAATGATCAAAGTCATGTGACCAAACTTAGGTGGTTCCCAGCCAAGTGCTTCATAAACAACTAATTGCTTAGGAGTGTTAGCTACGTGGTCATCCCCTCTAAGAACGTGAGTAATTTCCATTAAGTGGTCATCAATTACAACGGCGAAGTTGTAGGTTGGCATACCATCACGTTTTTGAATAACGAAGTCACCACCGATAGTATCTGATTCAAATGATACCTTACCCTTAACCATATCTTCCCAAGCATAAGTTCTATTTTCAGGAATGTGGATACGAACAACTGGCTTTAAGCCTTTTGCTTCTGCAGCTGCTTGAGCTTCTTTAATTTCATCAGCGGTCATGCCTTCATATTCATAAGTGTAGTGAGGAGCAATTCCCATTGCACGTTGTTCTTCACGTTGTGCTTCAAGTTCTTCCTCAGTCTTGTATGAATAGTAAGCTTTACCTTCATCAATTAATTGTTGAATATATTTATTGTAAATGTCTTTACGCTCTGATTGGCGGTAAGGGCCAAAGTCGCCACCCTTATCAGGACCTTCATCCCAGTCAATACCTAACCAGTGCAAGTTTTCCATTTGGGACTTAGAACCACCTTCAACGTTACGTTTTTGGTCCGTATCTTCAATTCTTAAGACCATTGTCCCTTTATTGTGACGTGCAAATAGATAGTTAAATAATGCAGTACGTGCGTTACCAATGTGCAAGTGACCTGTTGGACTTGGTGCGTAACGAACGCGGATTTTTTGTTTTGCCAAAATTAAAGCGCCTCTTTCAAAATTTATTAAAATTCATCCATTTAAGTGTAACTTTTAACGAGCAAAAGTTCAATCTCTCTGCTAGTTAAAAACAAGTTTTAAAGCTTGTGGTAAACTTGCTACTCCAATTACTTCGATCTCAGAGTTATTCTTAAGGTCCTGGTTTAAGTTGTTTTTAGGGATAAAAATCCTCTTAAAGCCTACTTTTGCAGCCTCTTTAACTCTAGCTTCAATTTGATTAACTCTTCTAATTTCACCAGTTAAGCCAACTTCACCTACAAAGCAATCAGTCGAAGAAATTTCTTTATTTTTGTAACTTGAAGCAACCGCCATACAAATTGCAAGATCAATTGCTGGTTCATTTAATTTAATCCCACCAGTTGCAGTTAGAAAAGCATCTTGATTTTGAAGCATTAAGTTGCCTCTTTTTTCTAAAACTGCCAATAAAAGTGCTACTCGATTAAAATCTAATCCTGAAGTTGTTCTTTTTGCATATCCGAATGCTGTTGGGGTTACTAAAGCTTGGATATCCGCAAGAAGCGGCCGCGTTCCTTCAAGTGAAACGACAACTGAAGATCCAGTCGAATTAGGTAAGCGTTCGTCTAAGAAAATAGCTGAAGGATTACTTACTTCTGCTAACCCTTCATTTTTCATCTCAAACATTCCAATTTCATTAGCTGCGCCAAAACGATTCTTGACTGATCTTAAAATTCGATATGAGTGGTGCCCATCCCCTTCAAAGTAAAGGACGGTATCAACCATATGTTCCATAATCTTGGGACCAGCAATTGCTCCTTCTTTAGTTACATGCCCAATAACAAAAGTAGTTATTTGTTCATTTTTAGCAATTTTCATTAATTCACTTGTTACTTCACGTACTTGAGAAGCAGATCCAACCATTGAATCAAGTGAAGGTTCGTTCATTGTTTGAATAGAGTCAATTACCAAAAAATCTGGCTTAATTTCATCAATCTGGTCACGAATATTTTGCATATTTGTTTCTGGATAAAGCAAAATTCCGCTATCGCTTACTCCTAGTCGATCTGCTCGCATCTTTATTTGACTCGCAGACTCTTCTCCTGAAACATATAAGACGCTATATTCTTTAGCTAAAGCACCAGTAATTTGAAGCATTAAGGTTGATTTTCCAATTCCTGGATCTCCTCCAATTAAAACTAAAGATCCTGGAACAATCCCTCCTCCTAAAACTCGATTTAATTCTTCAAAAGGAGTCACAATTCTTTTTTCTTTCTCAGCTTTTACTTCAGTTAACTTTACTGGATCATTATTTCCAATTTTAGTTATCAACCGGCTTGCAGTTGCCTTAGCTGATACTTTTTTAATTTCCTGTGTCTCTTCTTCAAATTGATTCCAAGCACCACAATTGGGACATCTCCCAAGATAGGAAGCAGAAATATATCCACAATTACGACACTTATAACGAGTTTTAACTTTTGCCATTAGTCATCATTCCTTGTTCCAGACGAACCAAATCCTCCAAGACGCTGTCTTTGAACTGGATCATCATTATCTGCTTTTAAGTAAGGCATAAAAATTCCTTGTCCAATTCGTTCACCCTTTTTGATCTTTAGCGGACGAACGCCGTAATTAATTAATTGAAAGTAAATTTCACCTTCGTTTTTTTCATTATTATAGTAGTCACTGTCAATTATACCGATCCCATTTGGCAAAGTAACGTTTCGCTTATAAGTATTAGAAGAGCGGTTAGCTAAAATTAGAACTTCATCCTCTGGCATGTATGCCTTAATTCCAGTGGGTACTAAAAAAGGTTTTAATACTTTTTCAGCTAATTCTAAATCGTGTTCATTCAATTCATGACCATTTCTAATTAGTCTAAAAATTCGAACAAAGTTCATACACCAAATTGATGGCAAAACTATATCTTGTGCACATTCAAAGTCATAGCCTGCACTCGCAATTGTTTGGCGTTGAGGCAGGTGTAGGCCTGCATTACGGTATTTAGATACTATTTCAAAACCACGTTTTTTCATTTTTATCCTCTCTTACATTCGCTTAGACCTATATTTTACGTTAATTTATTATACTTGTCTTACTTATATATACGAAAAAAACACTTATTTTTTGGGCCAATAAGTGCTTTATTTTTTATCATACTTTATTAACTGGAATATAAACTTGAGCGTCATTTGGTAAAACATAATTTACATTATTATAGCCATTCCAGTTAGTTTGCATATCATTCATTTTGGTTTGAATATTATTAACTTTAACCTTTGTTAATCCTAGTGCTTGACGGGTATTATCTGACAAACGCTGCATTTCCCGATTTGGAGCTATTTGAAAACTAAAATTATCAATTGTCGCATTTTTCCCTTGTAAATGATCACTCTGAGTATTGGATAATGCCCCATGATAGTTCTTATATAGAGTCATTAAATCATCTAAAGGTAAATCAGTCCGAACATTATCTTTGGCCGTGTCGAGTAAAGAATTCATTTGTATAATATTTTTTGATTTATTAACTTTTGTCAGAGCACTAAGCAGAACCTGCTGGCCTCGTTTTTGACGGCTGTAGTCATTATCAGGATCATCATATCTCATTCTACTGTAGCCTAAAACCTCGTTGCCATTTAAATACTGTTTTCCCTTAGGATAGTATGTCCTTCATACTTAAAAGCAAAAGGATTATTAACAGTAACGCCGCCAACAGCGTCTACAGTCTTTTCTAATCCACCCATATTAACCAAGGCATAATAATCAACAGGAACATCTAGTAATTCATGAACCTGCTTTTTTATTTCTCTAGGTCCGCCTAAAGCATAGGCTGCATTAATT
The DNA here is from genome assembly GCF_002553805.1 of Lactobacillus sp. UMNPBX19. Classification (NCBI taxonomy): domain Bacteria; kingdom Bacillati; phylum Bacillota; class Bacilli; order Lactobacillales; family Lactobacillaceae; genus Lactobacillus; species Lactobacillus sp. UMNPBX19. The sequence continues at coordinate 3,704 of NZ_PCYR01000010.1, read as the reverse complement.
TTGGTATATTCTACCTTATTTTTAGTTTCAACCCTTACTAATGTATCTCGAGGAATAGCAGTTGTAGTTAAAGTTTGCTTTTTAGGATTAACAGTAATTAATTCCAAGGTATCTGTATTTCCAGCATAACTAGTTCCTCGTCCTAAGGCTCCCACATCAGTACCTAATACCAAGATTGAAAATGGCTTCCCTTGTTTTAATTGCTGACGACTGGCTAAAGAATGATTAGTAGAAATAGTATTAGCCGTCGATTGAATTTTTTGGTATTCATAACCAAAAATTCCTAAAATCGCTACTATTAAGATCCCAACTATTGAGAAAAATAAATATTTTTTCTTGAGTTTCATATTTTTTCCTCCAAATTCCGTGATCAGAATAACAAAAAGAAGCATATTATTATCTCTTTTATCTATTTTTTTAATAAAGCTTTAGGCTAATCAAAAAATTATTTATATCATATTTAAATTTTAAATACCGTGACTAGACATAACTCTTTATTTTAAGCTAAAATATAATTAAGTTTTTTTTAATTAAGGAGGATCTTATGAGCAAAGAAATCACAAACGATCTTATTAATAATTTCGAAAATGACTTTAACTCAAGTAAAGCTAACAAAGTTGCGGCTCGTGCTGCTCAAGAAAATGGTATTTTTAAAGCTAGTCAAAATCTACAAACTAAGATTGACTTAGACCCAACTTTTTCAATTGAAATTGATACTGGCAAAGTTGCTAACCAAAAACAATCTGGTCGCTGCTGGATGTTCAGTGCTTTAAACACAATGCGTCATTCAATTCAAAAGAACTTCAAAATTAAGGACTTTGAATTATCTCAAAATTACACTAACTTCTGGGACAAATTTGAAAAGTCAAACTGGTTCTTTGAAAATGTGATTGCTACTGCTGATAAAGACTTAGGCGATCGTAAAGTTGCTTTCCTATTTGCAACCCCACAACAAGACGGTGGTCAATGGGATATGCTTTGCGGAATAATTGAAAAATATGGTATTGTTCCAAAGAAAGTTTACCCAGAAACTGCTAATGCAACTAATTCAAGTGCTTTAAATGATACTTTAAATACACTTCTTAGAAAAGATGGTCTTGAATTACGTAAGATGGTTCAAGATGGAAAGAGTGAAGAAGAAGTTCAAGAACGCAAAAACGAAATGCTTAAAGAAGTTTACCGTATTTTAGCTATTTCTCTTGGTGTTCCACCTAAAACTTTTGACTTTGAATACAAAGATGATGATGGTAACTACCATAGAGATGCTGCCCTAAGTCCACAAGACTTCTTTAAAAAGTATGTTGGTTGGGACTTAAGTGAGTACATTTCCACAATTAATGCACCGACTAAAGACAAGCCTTTCCATAAAGTATTTTCTGTTGAATACTTAGGAAATGTGGAAGGTGGCCGTCAAGTACGTCACTTGAACTTACCAATTGATGAAATGAAAGATTTGATTATCACTCAACTTAAAAACGGTGAAGTTGTTTGGTTTGGATCAAACGTTGTTAAAGACTCCGAACGTCAAGCCGGCTTACTTGATACTGAATTATACAAGCGTGACGACTTATTTGACGTTGACTTTGACATGTCTAAAGCCGACATGCTTGATTCAGGCGAAAGCATGATGGACCACGCAATGGTTATTACAGGTGTTGATTTAGTCGATGGCAAGCCAACTAAGTGGAAGATTGAAAATTCTTGGGGTGAAAAGCCTGGATTTAAAGGTTACTTTGTAATGAGTGACAGCTGGTTCGATAAGTTTGTTTACCAAGCAGTTATCAACAAGAAATACCTTAGTGATGAATTGAAGGAGACCTTTGAAGAAGGCAGTAAAGATCCAATTCAATTACTTCCTTGGGATCCAATGGGTGCTTTAGCTAATAATTATTAGAAATAAAAAATCATTCGGAATGCAACATAAAGCAAACTGAATGATTTTTTATTTTATCTATCTTTCATATCTAAAAATATAAAATTAATTTCTTTCACTACAGCTTTTTCTCTTACTTTTTAATAATAGCAGTTATTAAGTAAAAAAGGATCTCATACAATGCCTAACATATTAACAAAACGTGTTTCAATGATTGAATTATTTTATGATCTTGTGTTTACTTATATGATCTCGCAAGCAACCAGTTTGATTCATCATTTACAGCACGGAACTATTTCGCCTGTTTCATTTTTGATCTTTGCAGTTATCGTGATTGTCTTCATTAATTCTTGGATGGTTCAATCCGTTTTTACTAACCGCTATGGATCATAAAGTGGACAGATATTACTTTTTACTTTATTGATATGATGATTTTGCTATATATGTCCAACTCTTTTAGCAATACTAGTTCAAAAGATTTAACTACTTTCTTCCTGGCTGCTAGTTTACTATCTTTTACCCTCTTTCTTCAGTATCTAATTGTTTTCTTTAAATCGTCTAATTCAAACGATAAGAATATTGCTAAAGCATTTTGCAGCATTTTAATCTTTAGAACTCTTGCCTTATTAGTTGGTGGTCTTTCTAACACAAGCCTGGGTCGACTAGTCGCTTTTTTAGGAATCATTATTAGCTGGATCCTGCCGAGTTTTACTGGTAAATATACTAAGAAAACATTCTAAGCTAAATAGTGAATTAGTTATCCGACGGGATAATTGATTCACTATTTTTATTCTCTTGTAGAATTTAAGTAGTAGTAAAACTATATGTCATCGGGGCTTTAGACACTTGATGTCGCATAATAAACTGGCAGTTTCGCTTGAGTTTTCAGGAGTCTCTTCGAAGAATGTGGACACTTAGATGTCGAGTTTAGAAAATTAGATCTGATTTCTTAAGTAAATACGTTTTACTACTTGAGCTTAGGGGGTTATATTATGCAAGTTACTTTTGGAATTGATGTAAGCAAGTCGAATTCTACTGTTTGCGAACTAATTGGTGAAAGTAAAAATGAACTTACTATTACCAATGATCGTCCTGGTTTTATTCAATTACTTCATGAGCTGGCTGCTTTTTCTAAACATCCACAAATTATTTTTGAAGCTACCGGTGTTTATTCACGCAGACTTCAGGCCTTTCTTGAAGACTACGGCTATGAATATATTGTTCTTAATCCGCTTAAAGCCAAAAAAGAGATGAAACAACAAGACCGATAAAACTGATGCTTATCATTTAGCTTTAATTCAAAGACTTTATCGCCATCCGGTTAATCAAAGCGAATCCCAAACTTATAAGCAGCTTAATGCTTTGAGCCGCTTCTATGACCAGCTGACAAGTGACTTGGTAATAGCTAAAAATCGACTTCACCAAGCTCTACAATCAACCTTTCCCGAAATTGAAAACTTATTTTCTATTGCTAGAGGTAAGAATTATTGGCAAATAGTTGCTCGTTATCCTCATTGTGATTTAGTAAGAAAAGATGATAAAAAGCAAATTATTAACTGGTTGATGAAATTGAAAGGCATCGCTTTTAATCATGCACAAAGGACAACAGATAAACTAATTGAATTAGCTCATTTAGCTTATCCAGTTGTTTCTTGCTCTGACATAGAAGTCCAGCAAGCACAATATTATGCCCGAAGACTGCTTAATCTAAGCAATCAACGTCAACGTATAATTACAAAAATGGTTAAACTCGCCAAAACTTTGCCTAATCATGACTTAGAAAACCTAGAAAGCATTCCAGGCTTTGCACAGACCACTGCAGTCAGAGTTT
>NZ_PCYR01000109.1:0-448 GCF_002553805.1 Lactobacillus sp. UMNPBX19 | reverse complement strand
TCAACATTTTACGCTCAATGTGCAAACTGAAAATGCGGCAACTGCGCGACGAATATTAGGATTATTGCAGCAATTCTATCGTTTGCCATCAGAAATATCTGTACGCCGTCAAATGAAATTAAAGAAAAACAATTTGTATGTTGTTCGTATTACGCAAGGTGTTAGTGAATTACTTGATGACTTACACATCTTCGAAGATTTTGAACTATTGCCCACTGTACCTGATGAATGGTTAGAGCCAGAAGGTAAAGCCCGTTCATATTTACGGGGCGCTTTTTTGGCGGCAGGATCCGTTAATAATCCAGAAACTAGTCGCTATCATTTGGAAATATACTCTTTATATGAAGAACAAGCGACACAATTAGCGAACTTGATGAATCGTTTTGATTTGAATGCGAAGGTGGTTGAACGTCGCTCAGGCTTTATCGTATATCTAAAAGAAGCAGAA
>NZ_PCYR01000108.1:0-454 GCF_002553805.1 Lactobacillus sp. UMNPBX19 | reverse complement strand
GTCTATTTCTTTGTTTGGATAAAGAGTTCGTAATTTTGCCATTTCACGATAGGTGGCATTCATTTTATTTGGCTTTCCTTCATTATTAACTCGAAGATTAGAAGGCTGTCTAATAGCAATTGGCAGCTGCTTAAAATCAAGCCCATCAAAATGTCCACCAATCGAAACTTGCTTATTTAATCTTGGTAAATTTGGATTTTGAGCTTCTTGGAGGAGATAATACATAATTGAAGTATTTCCCAGGGAATGTCCCACCATATTTACCTTTTTAATTCCATACTCATTTTGTAAAGTCTGTGCTACATTTCTGGCGTAACGTCCATTTTCTTTAAAATCAAGTTGAACGTTATTTCGATAGTTTACCTCTACAATTGGATTAACAACGTTATTTGGAATAGTACCAATCAGTTTAACCTTTCCATTGGCATCTACATCGGCTCTAATGACAGAATTA
>NZ_PCYR01000107.1:0-456 GCF_002553805.1 Lactobacillus sp. UMNPBX19 | reverse complement strand
AGTAGACTGGTTGTACATTAATCAGTATTGTGGAACGTTATGAGTAAGATACGGAAACTGTTAACAGTTACGGGGTTGGCATGGCTATTTGATGCCATGGATGTTGGTTTATTATCATTTATTTTGGTTGCGATTCAACAAGAATGGCAACTATCTTCGGTACAAGTTGGTTGGATTGGATCAGTTAATTCGATTGGCCTTGCAGTTGGTGCCTTAACATTTGGGGCTTTAGCAGATCAAAAGGGTCGTAAGATGATGTTAATGGCAACATTATTGATTTTTTCAATTGCGACAGGATTATCTGCTTTAACAGTGGGATTTGTTAGTTTTATTATTTTACGTTTTTTTGTTGGTGTTGGATTAGGTGGTGAACTACCAGTTGCATCCACGCTTGTATCAGAAAGCGTACCTAAAGAGCGACGTGGTCGGATTATTGTACTATTGGAAAGTTTCTGG
>NZ_PCYR01000106.1:0-467 GCF_002553805.1 Lactobacillus sp. UMNPBX19 | reverse complement strand
GCGTACTTTACGCCCCCCTTGCCCAACTCCTGGGTGCTTAAACATCTAGATATAAAAGAGACGAGCGTGGGACAAAAGTCGGGTAGTTTGCGAGCATTAACTGAAAATTGACCATGATGCCTGAATTGGGCATGATGATCAATTTTTTGGTTAAGCGGAACCAACTGCTTTTGGCACCCGTTTTGGCTCTATTGAAGTCAAAATGCCAAAATAAAAAACGGTTCATGAGGAAGTTTCACCTCATGAACCGTTTTTTTGTTTAGAGACTTTTGGCACAGTCCCGTATTTTTGAAATTGCCCTCAAAACACTAAGGACACCTATTGCTCATCTTTAGTACGGTAAACTTTACGCGCCTTACTACCTTCTTGCGGACCGATCACCCCGTTTTCCTCAAGCTGGTCAATGATCCGCGCCGCCCGGTTGTAACCGATTCGAAACTTCCGTTGCAACATGGACGTGCTTGCTC
>NZ_PCYR01000105.1:0-468 GCF_002553805.1 Lactobacillus sp. UMNPBX19 | reverse complement strand
AAAACAGATTTGAATGATTTCTATCAGCTATACTTGTACGCATTTACCAATCCGGATAGCGCGGAACGGCGGGCGTTTTTCGACCATCGTTACCAGCATTCGGAAAAGTACGGGATTAAGTACGATGGTCGATTGGGAAGCGGAATGTTAAGCATCCCCTTCCAGGTCAACTTTCATGGCGTGAAGTATAAGATGAACGGGATCGGCGACGTCATGAGTTATCCTGAATATGGCGGCCACGGAGCGATTACTAAGTTAATGCACCAGGCCTTTCAAGATATGCTCGCGGATAAGGTTGCGTTGTCTTATCTGGCGCCATTCTCGTATAAATTTTACCGTCGGTTTGGTTACGAAGAGGTGTTTGACCAGACGATCTATCGGGTGAAAAATACCGATTTGCCGCGCATTCGAGTGGATTCGCAAGCAGGTTCGATGGAACGCTTGTCGCTCAAGGATGCGATTCCGTAC
>NZ_PCYR01000104.1:0-468 GCF_002553805.1 Lactobacillus sp. UMNPBX19 | reverse complement strand
AGCAGAAGTTCCAACAACTAACTGACCTGATTTCTTAATATGCTGTAAAGTTGGATCAGTTTCATCTGCATTAGCACTTGAGACACCAAATATTCCGATACCACTACTAATGAACATACCAATCGCCATTAGTAGTACAATTGCTTTTTTCATCCACTTCTTCATAAATACATTTCCTCTCTTACAACATCTTTGCTAAGAAATTTTGCGCACGTTCTGAATTAGGATTTTCAAAAAAGCCTGCTGGGTCGTCATACGCTGTCATTTCACCATCACTCATAAACCAGATTTTTGAAGCAACCTCACGGGCAAAGCCCATTTCATGGGTAACCACTAACATGGTCATCCCTTCGTTTGCCAATTCACGCATGGTCTTCAATACTTCGCCAACCATTTCTGGGTCCAAGGCAGAAGTTGGTTCATCAAATAACATAATCTTGGGATTCATTGCCAATGCACGGGCAATCG
>NZ_PCYR01000103.1:0-472 GCF_002553805.1 Lactobacillus sp. UMNPBX19 | reverse complement strand
GGTAGATATGAAGAGTGTTATCAAGCAACGGACGCGCTGGGCTCGGGGAGTAATTCAAAGTTGTCGTAACCTCCACATCTTTTTGAATCCCAAAATCAACTTAATTAATCGAATTATTTTGATTAATACGTGGCTTTACTGGTGGTCCTTTTTGCGCCGATTAATTTATATTGCGGCTCCGATTTTGTACGCTCTTTTTAAAGTGCAGGTCGTTAATGCTAATTTCTGGGTGCTAATGATTGTCTGGGCACCGGGATATTTCTTGCTGCACTTTGTACTGGGAGATGCCTCCAGTAATATTCGTAACGAACGGTGGGGAGAAATACAAGAAACCTTTTTTGCCCCATACTTATTTTTACCCGTGTTACTGGAATCAATTGGTATTCACGCCAAAAAATTTAAAGTAACGGATAAAAAAGTACAATTTTCTTGGCGAGACAAATTGTACATCATCCCGTACTTAATTTTATGG
>NZ_PCYR01000102.1:0-476 GCF_002553805.1 Lactobacillus sp. UMNPBX19 | reverse complement strand
ATCTGAAATTAGATATCATGTTGCTTCTCGGCGAGATAATACAAAATTGAGTCAAGAAAATGATGTGTTTGAGTATAATAATGCAGAAATTTATTCAGTAGATGTGCCAAATATTGGTCCCGCACAGGCAATAGCGTATGATATTAAAGCGCTTAGGTGGGCGATTAATAATGCTAAAAAAATTGGTGCACAGTCTCCAATTTTTTATATTTTAGCAGCTAGAATTGGACCATTTATTGGACACTATGTTAAACAAATTCACGCTCTTGGTGGCACATATTTCATTAATCCAGATGGTCATGAATGGAAACGAGCAAAATGGCCACTTCCTGTAAGAAAGTACTGGAAATTTTCTGAAAGAGGAATGATTAAACATGCTGATTTAGTAATTGCTGATAATCGTAAAATTGAAGAGTACGTAGTAGATACATATAATCAGTTTAGTCCCAATACAACGTTTATTGCTTATGGAACTG
>NZ_PCYR01000101.1:0-478 GCF_002553805.1 Lactobacillus sp. UMNPBX19 | reverse complement strand
AATCTAGAAATAAGATCAAACTAGCCAGAATATCCGTTAAAAACGATTAAAAACGTAGAAATTTTAAAAAAATAAAAAATGTAACATAATTAAGAATTTCACATTTTAAATAAGGGCATTAATGGCCAGAAGAAAAGGATAAACAATGTTTGGAAGACATACGCAATTATGTGATTACATATCACGAGTAGTAGATGCCAGATTGTCATTTTTATACTCGGATCAGAGTAGTATTAGTAGTTCATATGCTTTTCTTGAAGAAGAAAATAGTACAGGATTATTATTCATCCTTAGATATCCATCAGGTATGCAATTAGATTCAAAAACATACTTTCAACTTTACGATATAATTGCTCCAGCAATTTCAAGCGTAAAGACTATGATAAGACCTATTACTTTTCAATTAGTTCAAATTGATGGTGAATCTCTTGAAATGAGCCAAGGTTTTTTCTATCCATGGCGTGATGGAAAAGCTAAG
>NZ_PCYR01000100.1:0-486 GCF_002553805.1 Lactobacillus sp. UMNPBX19 | reverse complement strand
CACAGTTGGGGCACCCTAACCAACGGGTCTTTGGTGAATGTTTTGCCCAGAAAAATTCGCCAAACGCTGGTTTGAAGTATGCTTCGCATTGCGGGCAGACGTACTCAACCGAGCGGTAGTATGCGTATACGGCAATTGCCACCGCAACTATAATGGGGCAAAAAGCGGCCACCACCGCCCACCAGCTACTACTGGAAATGCCATACCAAATTGCCAATATTTCTAAAATATCAATTAGGCCCCCGAAAACAAACAACGCGCTTCGTTTTCTGGTTAAACTACGTCGCCGACGAATGCTTTCCTCAATACCAATAAAGGAATTAGGCGTGATGGGAATTTGATCAGTTAACCAGTGTTTAATTTCACCAATCGTTTTTAAAGTATCCTCTTGTTGTTTAATCTTTTGCTTCAATTGTAGTTCTTCTTGGTTAAGCAAAGTTTGGAGCACTTCGTCAAAATTCGGGCTGTTTAAAAGCTCCTTAATAT